>NZ_JBEXNT010000082.1:0-42287 GCF_040611255.1 Kitasatospora sp. NPDC002965
GGGGGAGACCTTCCACATCACGAGGAATGGGGTCGAGGTCGCGGAGCTGCGGCCGGTGTCGGGCCGGCGGCGGCTCACGGCGGAGGAACTGGTGGGCACGGCCACACCGAGCGCCGCGGCGGCCATCAGTCCGCCCACCCAGTTCGGCGCCTGGTAGCCGAGCCCGGCCGAGATGACCAGCCCACCGAGCCAGGCGGCCAGCGCGTTGCCCAGGTTGAACGCGGCGATGTTCGCGGCCGAGGCGAGCGTGGGCGCGCCCGCCGCCTGGTCCATCACCCGCTTCTGCAGCGGGGCGACGGTGGCGAAACCGAACACCCCGATCAGCGGGATGGCCACGATCGCGCCGACCCGGCTCTGCGCGGCGAAGGTGAAGGCGAACAGCAGCACCGTGAGCACCGCGAGGATCACGTAGAGGCTGCGCATCAGCGCGCGGTCGGCGAACCAGCCCCCGAGCAGGTTGCCGACGAAGAGGCCGACCCCGAAGAGGAAGAGCAGCCAGGTGACGCCGGACGGCGAGAAGCCGGCGAGCTCGGTCATCATCGGCGTGATGTAGGTGAACATCGCGAAGATGCCGCCCCAGCCGAGCACCGTCATGGTCAGCGCGAGCCAGATCTGCGGGGTCCGGAAGACGGCCAGCTCGGCGCCGAGCCGGGCCCCCTCCGGCCGGGACTGGACGGGGACGAGCGCGGCGATGCCTGCGAAGCCGATCACCCCGAGCGCGGCGACCACGTAGAAGGTGGAACGCCAGCCGAAGTGCTGGCCGAGCAGCGTGCCCATCGGGACGCCGAGCACGTTGGCGGCGGTGAGCCCGGTGAACATGAGGGCGATGGCGCCGGCCCTCTTGTGCGGGGCGACCAGGTCGGCGGCGACCACCGAACCGATGCCGAAGAACGCGCCGTGCGCGAAGGCGGCGAGGATCCGCCCGGCCATCAGCAACCCGAAGGCGGGGGCCATCGCGGAGACCAGGTTCCCGACGATGAACAGGCCGGTCAGCATCAGCAGCATGCCCTTGCGGGGGACGCGGGTGCCGAGGACGGTGAGCAGCGGCCCGCCGACGACGACGCCGAGCGCGTAGCCGGAGATGAGCAGGCCGGCGGTGGGGATGGACACCGAGAAGTCGCCGGCGACCTCGGGCAGCAGGCCCATGATCACGAACTCGGTGGTGCCGATGCCGAAGGCGCTGATCGCCAGCGCCAGGAGCGCGAGAGGCATGAGAGGGACCGCTTTCCGGAGCGTTGCAGGGGTACCGGTCAGCCGCACACCAAACCATTGCGCGTGCAACTACCAGCGTCGACAATACGACCGCTCGCCGGATACTTGCAAGCGCGGCATATAGACGGCCGCCTGCAACACCTTCCACGACAGCCTCACCCGGCTCCTCCTCCGGCAACTCGCCGCCACCCCCCGCACGCGACGGCCCGCGTCACCTTGCCTCACGCAGCGCAAGTCATTAGGTTAGCCTCACCTAACTAGCCGGAGGTTGCCATGAACCCCACCCCCATCGACGCCGAGGTCCCCGAGCCCACCGCCGCCGAACGGGTCGGCAGCCTGCTCTGCGCAGCCTCCTCCGTCGTCGTCCGCGCCTTCGGCGAGCACCACGAACTCACCACCCCCGTCTCGGTCCACGGCTCCAGGCTCCGCCTGCGCGCCCCGCTCGACGCCCCGCTCACCCTCGCGACCGTCCGCGAGCAGGACGGACTCCCCGTCGTCCTCGACCTCACCGACATCGCGCCGGTCGCCGTCCGCGACCGGGTCCGCGGACGCCTCACCCTGGCCGGGCGCCTCCACCTCGCACACCTCGCCGACGACGGCCTCAGCGTCCACCTCCGCCTGGACGTCGCCCACGCCGTCCTCTCCACCCCGTACGGCACCAGCGCCCTCACCGGCGCCGACCTCGCCCTCGCCACCCCGGACCCGCTCGCCCGCTACGAGGCCGGCATGCTCACCCACCTCGCCGACGACCACCCGGACGCCCTCGCGGTGCTCACCCGCCTCCTCGACCCGGAGCTGCTCGTCGACCACCCCGACGTCCGGCCGCTCGCCCTCGACCGGTACGGCCTGGTGCTCCGCCTCGACCACGCGCACGGCCACCGTGACGTCCGGCTGGTCTTCCCCGAACCGGCCCACGACGCCGACGACTTCGGCCACCGCGTGCACCAGCTGCTGACCGCCGCGCAGCAGGCCGAGCCCGCGCACCGGCGCTGACCCCCGTCCCACCCCCGGCCCGACTCTCCCGCCCGGCCCGGCCGTTGACGGCCGGCCACGCACCGCCGGTCACCCATGCCGCGGAACCGGTCGGCCGGGAGAATCCGCGAGCGTCCACCGGGTCGACCGCGCCCACCCGCGCGTCCCCGGCGGCCGCACACTCCGGCGCACCCGGCCGACCGGCACCACCGCCCCGCGCCGCCGACGGCACCCGAACGATCCGTTCGCCCGGAAACCCCTCCCGAACTCTCACCGAGCCCCTTCCGGAATCCTTCCGGAACCCTTCAGGATTCGGCCTGAATTCGGCGGGAATCCGGCCGGTCGGACCAGACGCCGGAAAGATCCCCCAGGGGGGGCGGAAACGACAGAGGCCGGCCCGGTTCGCGAGAGGAGGTCTCGCGAACCGGGCCGGCCCGACGGGCGTGTCCCGCGCCCGTGGATCCACTGGTGGTGCGGCGATCACCCGGTCAAGCGGTCACCCGACATGACCATTCCGGGAGGTCGTTCACCCCGCACCCAGCGGTGGTTCTGGTGCTCGATCAGATCGAGACGCCGTGCGCCCGCAGGTAGGCGATCGGGTCGATGTCCGAGCCGTACTCCGAGCCGGTGCGGATCTCGAAGTGCAGGTGCGGGCCGGTCACGTTGCCGGTCGCACCGGAGAGGCCGATCTGCTGGCCGGCGGTGACGGTCTGACCGACCTTCACCGCGATCGAGGACAGGTGCGCGTACTGGGCGTACTTGCCGTCGGCGAGCTTGATCTCGACCTCGTTGCCGTAGGCGCCGCCGTTGCCGGCCTTCACCACGGTGCCGGCCGCGATGGCGCGCAGCGGGGTGCCGGTGGCAGCGGAGAAGTCGACACCGGTGTGGTGGCCGGAGGACCACATGGAACCGGCGACACCGTAGGCGGTACCGAGCTTGGTACCGGCCAGCGGGGCGACGTAGCCGGAGGAGGCGACCACGGGAGCCGGCGCCGGGGCGGCGGGCTTCGCGGCCTGGACCGGCGCGGGCTTGGCGGCGGGCGCGACCGGCTTGACGGCCGGGGCGGCGGGCTTCGCGGCCGGGGCGGCGGGCTTGGCGGCCGGCTTCACCGAGTCCTGCGAGACCTGCGGCTTGGCGGCGGGCGCGGCCGGCTTGGCGGCCTCGACGGCCTTGCCGCCGAGGGCGAGCTGCTGGCCCGGGTAGATCAGGTTCGGGTTGGCGCCGACGACCGAGCGGTTGCGCTCGTACAGGGCCTCCCAGCCGCCCTGGACGTTCTTCGCGTCGGCGATCTTCGACAGGGTGTCCCCGCCGGCGACCTTGTAGGTCTCCTCGGCCGCGGCGGCCGGGGCGGTCTCGGCGGCCGGAGCGGCGGCCGGGGCGGCGTCGACGCTGGTGGCGCCGTTCCAGGTGCTGGTCTGGTGGGGCTTGGCGGCCGGAGCCTCGTGGGCCTGGGCGCTCACCGCGGTGACCAGCGGGAGGGCGAAGGCGGCGCCGGTGACGGCGGTGGCGATACCGATGCGGACGGCGCGGGGCAGGGCGATACGACGAGCCTGTGCGGCCATGGCTGATGTCCTCTCCGACGCCTACGAGGTGAGCTGTCGGGTTCGGGCTGGAGTTGCCCGGCCGCATCTAGGCGGCTTCACCCCAAGCCGGACCGCGAATTCCGGTCCGGCGACTTACCTTTGGGTCCCCCGCTCCTGCCGAACAGAGTTCGTTGCGTACCACCGGGCAGCGGCAGGACTAGGCGTTCCACCCGGTGGCCACCCGGGCTGACGCCGGGCGGTCGCTGAACTAAAACTCATCCGTCCGAGTGAAGCAATGTCGATCTCTTGAACTCGCAACAAAACACCGGACCGCCGTCACGCTCCGAATGATCGGCTGCACAGTACGCACACAATCGATTCACGGCGTGCCACTGATCCACGACCCTCCGCCGATTTCCGGACCGGTCCGCACACGATCACTCACGGAAAGCCATCCGCCGACACGCCCCCGGTGACCCTTGTCACGTCGGCCCCCGGGGCGGACGATCATGCCGTGGCCACCTCCGAGGCCGGCATCCTGCGGTTGGGCACCGCGCAGGGTCGCTGGGTACTTCTGGCGACGGTGCTCGGCTCCAGCCTGGCGATGCTCGACGGGACCGTCGTGAACGTCGCGCTGCCCAGGATCGGGACCGATCTCGACGCCCCGCTCGCTGCCCTGCAGTGGACGCTCAACGCCTACCTGCTCACCCTGGCCGGGCTGATCCTGCTCGGCGGCGCGCTCGGGGACCGGTACGGCCGACGCCGGATCTTCCTGCTCGGCGTGGTCTGGTTCGCCGTCGCCTCCGCGGCCTGCGCGGCCGCGCCCACCATCGAGGTGCTGGTCGCCGCCCGCGCGGTGCAGGGCGTCGGCGGGGCCCTGCTCACCCCGGGATCACTGGCGATGCTCCAGGCGGTCTTCCACCCCGAGGACCGCTCCGCCGCGGTCGGCCTCTGGTCCGGCCTCGGCGGGGTGTCGGCGGCGGTCGGACCGTTCCTCGGCGGCTGGCTGGTGGACGGGCCGGGCTGGCGGTGGATCTTCCTCCTGAACGTCCCGCTGGCCGTGCTGGTCGTCGCGGTGACCGCCCGACACGTGCCGGAGAGCCGGGACGAGTCCTCGACCGGCCGGTTCGACGTCCTCGGCGCGGTGCTGGCCGCAGTGGCCCTGGGGACCTTCACCTACGCGCTGACCGCCGCCGGGGAGGGCCTCTCCCCCGGGGTCTGGCTCACCGGGGCGGCCGGGCTGCTGCTGGGCGTGGCCTTCGTGCTGGTCGAGCGCCGCACGCCGGAGCCGATGCTGCCGCTCGGACTCTTCTCGTCACGCCTGTTCACGGCGGTGAACCTGGTCACCCTCGCCGTCTACGCGGCGTTCAGCGGGGTCTTCTTCCTGCTCGTCGTGCAGCTCCAGATCGTCTCCGGCTTCTCCCCCCTGGTCTCCGGGGTGGCCCTGGTGCCGATCACCGTGCTGATGCTGGCGCTCTCCGCGCGGGCCGGCCGGCTGGGCAAGCGGATCGGGCCCCGGCTGCCGCTCACCGTCGGCCCGCTGCTCTGCGCCGCCGGCGTGCTGCTGATGCTGCGGATCGGACCCGACGCCTCGTACTGGACGGACGTGCTGCCGGCCGTCACGGTGATGGGCTGCGGGATGGTGCTGCTGGTCGCGCCGCTGACCGCGACGGTGCTGGCGGCGGTGGAGGTACGGCACGCGGGGATCGCCAGCGGCGTGAACAACGCCGCCGCCCGGGCCGCCGGCCTGCTCGCGGTCGCCGCCCTGCCGTCGTTGGCCGGGCTGAGCGGCGACGCCTACCAGGTGCCGGCCTCGGTGGACGCGGCGTTCCGCACCGCGATGCTGATCTGCGCCGGGCTGCTGGTGGCCGGCGGGCTGACCGCGCTGGTCACCGTGCACGGCAACGTCCTGGCGCCGGAGGATCACCCGGTGGCCGAGCCGGACTGCCGGTACGCCTGCGCCACCGGCGCACCGCCACTGGATCCGGGCCACGCGCCGGAGGCGTCCGAGCACGGCGAAGGCCCCGCCACCGGTACGGTGACGAGGCCCCGGCCGGACGCCTGACGAGACGCCGGACCAGCCTGACGAAACGTCAGAGGATGTCGCCCGGAGCGTACTTGGCGGCCTCGGGGTGGGCGGCCGCGACCGCCTCGATCTGCCGGACGACCTCGGCGACCTGGGCACCGGCGGCGCCGGTGAAGGAGAGCCGGTCACCCAGCAGCGCGTCCAGCGCGGCCCGGTCCAGCGGGATCCGCTCGTCGTTCGCGAGGCGGTCCAGCAGCTCGTTCTCCCGGGCGCCGGCGCGCATCGCGAGCGCGGAGGCGACGGCGTGCTCCTTGATGACCTCGTGGCCGGCCTCCCGGCCGACGCCCGCGCGGACCGCGCCCATCAGCACCTTGGTGGTGGCCAGGAACGGCAGGTAGCGGTCCAGCTCGGCCTCGATCACGGCGGGGAAGGCGCCGAACTCGTCGAGGACGGTCAGGAAGGTCTCCAGCAGACCGTCGAACGCGAAGAAGGCGTCCGGCAGCGCGACCCGGCGGACCACGGAGCAGGAGACGTCGCCCTCGTTCCACTGGTCGCCGGCCAGCTCGGCGGTCATCGACGCGTAGCCGCGCAGGATGACGGCCAGGCCGTTGACGCGCTCGCAGGAGCGGGTGTTCATCTTGTGCGGCATCGCGGAGGAGCCGACCTGGCCCTCCTTGAACCCCTCGGTGACCAGCTCGTGGCCGGCCATCAGGCGGATCGTCTTGGCCAGGCTGGACGGCGCGGCCGACAGCTGGACGAGGGCGGTCAGCACCTCGAAGTCCAGCGAACGCGGGTAGACCTGGCCGACGCTGGTGAGCACGTTGTCGAAGCCGAGGTGCGCGGCGACCCGGCGCTCCAGCTCGGAGAGCTTGTCGGTGTCGCCGTCGAGCAGGTCGAGCATGTCCTGGGCGGTGCCGACCGGGCCCTTGATCCCGCGCAGCGGGTACCGGGCGATCAGCTCCTCCAGGCGGCGGAAGGCGACCAGCAGCTCGTCGGCGACGGTCGCGAAGCGCTTGCCCAGGGTGGTGGCCTGCGCGGCCACGTTGTGCGAGCGGCCGGCCATGACCAGCTCGGCGTGCTGGGCGGAGAGACGGCCCAGCCGGACCAGGACGGCCACGGCGCGGTCGCGCACGTGCTCCAGCGACTGCCGGATCTGCAGCTGCTCGACGTTCTCGGTCAGATCGCGGGAGGTCATCCCCTTGTGGATCTGCTCGTGGCCGGCGAGCTCGCTGAACTCCTCGATGCGGGCCTTCACGTCGTGCCGGGTGATCCGCTCGCGGGCGGCGATCGACGCGAGGTCGACCTGGTCGATCACTCGCTCGTAGTCGGCGACGGCCGTGGCCGGCACCTCGACGCCGAGGTCCTGCTGGGCCTTCAGGACGGCAAGCCAGAGGTGGCGCTCAAGCACCACCTTGTGCTCGGGGGACCAGAGCTGGGCCAGGGTCGCCGAGGCGTACCGGGAGGCCAGGACATTGGGGATCTGGGGCTTCGCGCTCACGCTTCGCAAGCCTAACAGCCGAGGTCAGCCGGAACCGCGCCGGTCCGGCGGCCACGGCGGACGGGCCGAACGGGCCGGAGCGAGCGGCCCGGGCCGGGGGCCGACGGAAACGGGCGCAGCGGTCGCGCCGGGCGCGCCCGGGAGTCGCGGAGGGCCCCAGGGAATCGCGGAGGCCTCAGGGAGCCGTCCGGCCGCTGAGCACCGGGAGCACCTGGACGCAGACCGAGTGCAGCGCCACCCGCTGCTCGTCGGTCATGGTCCCGATGGCCTGGTGGGTCCGGATCATCTCGCCCCGGATCAGCCCCAGGATCTCCCGGCCCTGCTCCGTGATGACGACGATCTTGACCCGCCGGTCCCCGGCCGCCGCCTCGCGGTGGGCCAGGCCCAGCGACTCCAGACGGTCGACGATCCCGGTCACGTTGGAGGCGTCACAGCCGAGGCGGCCGGCCAGCGCGCGCATCGGCACCGGCTCCTGGACGGCGCCGAGCGCCTTGGCCTGCGAGGAGGAGAGACCGTGCCGGGACGCGGCGGCCGCGAAGTCCTGGAAGTACGCGGCGCCGACGGCGGCCAGTGCCTCCATCAGCTCGCCGTTGGTCGGTACGGTCGTCGTCGCTGTCGAACCCATGAGGTCAGGGTACGACCGAGTGCTTCAGTAACTCAAGCTTTGAGCACGGCAAAGATCTGCCGCCCGGAGCGCGGGCCGCCCGGTCAGAGCACCAGCTGGTCGAAGAGCCGCCGCAGCTCGGCCTCCGGGTCGGCGGTCAGCCCGGTGTGCACCGGCCCCGGCTGGACCACCGCGCTGCGCGGCGCGGTCAGCCAGCGGAACCGCTGACCCGGGCTGTCCGCCGCCGCCGGACCGGCCTGCGGCCCGCCCTGGCAGACCACCTCGATCCCGTGCAGCGCCCGCCGCACCCCGGCGACGTCGACCACCGGGTCCAGCGCCAGCAGCCGCGCCTGGTCCAGGTGCGTCCGCGCCGCCAGGTGGGCGCTCTGCCGGCAGTACAGCAGCACGCCGACGTTGACGCACTCGCCGCGCTCCACCCGGGGCACCGCCCGGATCACCGCGTACTCGTAGTCGTGCAGTTCGGCGACGGCCGGCAGCGCCGACCGGATCGGGCCGGTCATGCGGACACCTCCGGCAGCCAGTCCCGCGGACCGGCCAGTCGCTCGGTCAGCTGGGCGCGGTACGCGGCGCGCACCGCCTCGGGCGAGTCGAACCCCGGCTCGTCCACCAGCCAGACGTCGGGGATCCGCGCCACCGCCTCCCCGATCGCCGACTCCGCCAGCGGGGCGAGCACCTTGTCGGCCGCGAGCAGGTCGGGCTCGGCGCGCAGCAGCGCGTGGTCGGAGGCGTCGTACGCCCGGCGGATCCAGGCAGCGGCGCCGGGCCAGTGGTGGTGGAAGATCAGGCTGGCGCCGTGGTCGATCAGCCGCAGCCCGCCGGTGGCGACCAGCAGGTTGGGATTGCGCCAGGAGCGGTCGACGTTGCCGATCAGCGCGTCGAACCAGAGCACCTGACCGGCCAGTCCGGAGTCCACCTCGAAGCAGACCGGGTCGAAGTTGAGCGCACCGCTGACGAAGGCCATGCCCAGGTTGACCCCGCCGCTGGCCCTCATCTGATCCTGGATCTGCGGGTCCGGCTCGCTGCGCGCCAGCACCGGGTCCAGGTCGACGGTGACCAGTTCGGGCACCGGCAGGCCGAGCCGCCGACCGAGTTCCCCGGCCAGCACCTCCGCGACCAGCGCCTTGCGGCCCTGCGCGGCACCGACCCACTTCAGCGCGTAGAGCCGCCGGTCGTCGGCCTCGACCAGGCCCGGCATCGAGCCGCCTTCTCGCAGTGGCGTCACATAACGGACCGCCGTCACCTCGGGGAGCACGGCCGACAGCCTATCCGGCATATGCACGGGGCGGGTGTCGCTCGGCATGCTCGCCCGCCCGGGTCGTCCCGGTGGCAGCCCGTGCTGCTCCGTGCGAGTGTGGCGGACAGTAGCGGGGTAGACGCCTGCCCGGCACCACCTGCACCACCGGCACCTGTACTGCCGTGGCCTGCACCGCTGTGAACTGCGCCGATTCGACCGGCACCGATTCGGCCCGCACCGTGACTGAACGACACCGTGACTGAACGACATGCACTGTGAGGGACGCACGATGGAACGACCCCGGATCCTGATCGTGGGCGGCGGCTTCGCCGGGCTGGAGTGCGCGCGCCGTCTGGAGCGCAAGCTCGCTCCCTCGGAGGCGGAGATCTCACTGGTCACACCATTCAGCTACCAGCTGTACCTGCCCCTGCTGCCGCACGTGGCGGCCGGCGTGCTCACCCCGCAGTCGGTGGCCGTCTCGTTGCGCCGGACGCTGCGCCGGACGCACATCGTCCCCGGCGGCGCGATCGGCGTCGATCCCGGGTCCAAGGTCTGCGTGGTCCGCAAGATCACCGACGAGGTGGTGGCGCTGAAGTACGACTACCTGGTCCTCGCCCCCGGCAGCGTCACCCGCACCTTCGACATCCCCGGCCTGACCGACTACGCGCGCGGGATGAAGACGCTCGCCGAGGCGACGTACGTCCGGGACCACGTGATCGCCCAACTCGACCTCGCCTCCGCCACGCTGGACCAGCGCGAGCGCGAGTCCCGGCTCCAGTTCGTGGTGGTCGGCGGCGGCTACGCCGGCACCGAGACCGCCGCCTGTCTGCAACGGCTCACCACGGCGGCGGCCCTCCGCTACCCGCGGCTGGACGCCCGGCAGATCAAGTGGCACCTGATCGACATCGCCCCGAAGCTGATGCCCGAACTCGGCGACGCGCTCGGCATCGCCGCCCTGGAGGTCCTGCGCGGGCGCGGCATCGAGGTCTCGCTGGGCGTCTCGGTGGCCGAGGTCGGCGCCGAGTCGGTCAAGTTCACCGACGGCCGGGTGCTGCCCTGCCGGACCCTGATCTGGACGGCGGGCGTCGCGGCCAGCCCGCTGATCGGCACCCTCGACGCGGAGACGGTGCGGGGCCGGATCGCGGTGACCGCGGAGATGCGGGTGCCGCAGTTCGAGGGAGTCTTCGCACTCGGCGACGCGGCCGCCGTGCCCGACCTCGCCAAGGGCGACGGTGCGGTCTGCCCGCCGACCGCCCAGCACTCGGCCCGTCAGGGCCGGGCGGTGGCCGGCAACGTGATCGCCGCCCTCCGCCACCAGCCGCTGGAGCCCTATTACCACAAGGACCTGGGCCTGGTCGTGGACCTCGGCGGCAAGGACGCCGTGTCGAAGCCGATCGGCGTGGAACTGCGCGGGGTGCCTGCCCAGGTGGTGGCACGCGGGTACCACCTGATGGCGATGCGCACCAATGCCGCCAAGTTCCGGGTCGGAGCGAACTGGCTGCTCAACGCGACCGCCGGTGACGACTTCGTCCGCACCGGGTTCCTGGCCCGCCAGCCCGCCCGGTTGCGCGACTTCGAGTACACCGACGCCTACCTGACGAAGGATCAGGTGAAGGCGCACGCCCAGGCGCTGCTCGCCAAGGGCTGACCGCCCGGCCGCGTCCGCGCGGTCCGGCCGGCGCCGGTGCCCCTCCCGCGACGGCCGTCGCGGGAGGGGCACCGGCCTTTCACCGCACGCTACTTCGCGGTCAGGTACATCCCGCCGGCGTCCTGCCCCGCCGTGTTGCGGCAGGCCCAGTTGCCGCCCGGCCTGGCGAACAGCAGGGTCAGGCACCGCCCGAGAGCCAACTGCCCGTAGTAGTTGGGGTGCAGGGACTCCTGGAGGGTGCCCTGGGAGGTGTTGAGCCCGCCGTCCAGGAACCTCGCCCACTCACTGGTGGTGGCGGAGGGCGCACTGGTCGAGGTGGCCTGCCGGGTCGCCTTCGAGCAGACCTCGCGCCCCTGCAGCGTGTCGGCCAGGTCCAGGAACTGCACGCCCTTGGCCGCCGCGACCCCGGCCAGCGAGCGGGAGATCTGCGGCACCAGCGAGTCCCGTGCCCAGTCCGCGTCGCCGTTCCAGAGCGGACAGCCGCCGGTGTCCGACCGGCTCCAGCCGCTCTCCGGGTAACGGATCTCGGCGGCCCGCGGGATCGGCGACGGGTAGGACTGGAGCACGATCCGGTAGTCGCCGCTCCCGTACCCGGCAGCCGCCATCACGGTGCGGATCTCGTCCACCGCCTTGCCGACCCCGGCCATCGCCGCCGGCATCCGGGCGTCGACCTCGCCCTGCTGGTCGTCGTGGCAGTAGGAGTACCAGACGAGGTAGTCGGCGACGCAGGTCTCGATCACGTCGGCGAAGCCGAGGTCGTTGCCCCCGATCGACAGCGTGACCAGCTTGACGCTGTACTGCTTCGCCACGGCGGCGAGCTGGTCGGCCTGCGGGGCCTCGCCCTTGAAGGACCGGCCGCCGGCGGCGGCACGGAAGACGTTCTCGGCGACGGCACCCGAACAGGCCAGGTTGATCTGGACCTGGGCCACGGTCGGTGCGCTGCGCACCTCGGCCACGTCCGAGCGGTCGCACCCGCTCGTGTAGGTGGCGCCGTAGATCCTGGCCGGGTCGGCCGCGCCGCCGCTCCAGGCCCGGTCGGTTCCGGACCGACTGCCGCCGGAGGCAACGGAGTTGCCCTTCCATCGGCCGGCCTCGCCGGAGATGTAGCTGTCGCCGAGGGTGACGCTGGCGGTCTGCCCGGCGAGAACCGCGCCGGCGAGGGACGCCGGGGCGGCGACCGCCGGCGCGGTGGTCAGCGCGGTGGCCAGCGGGAGTGCGACGGCTGCGGTGAGCAGCCGCCCGCTCCAGGAGGTGGTCCTGCGGATGATGCTCGAACGGTTCTCGGGCACGGCGGAACTCCTGCGGTCGGTCTCGCCCGCACAGTGGGGTCGGGGAGACACGGAGGTGAGGGTGGGCCGCCGGCCGGTGGCGCGATGAAGATGACATGCTCGCGCTTGTTACCGCTAGGTATCTGCACCGGATTTCTCGCCGGGTTACCGACCGGTTCAGCTCAGTCGCGAAACGGCGCCGCCCGTTCCGAGGACGCCGGCCAGGTCATCGGCCAGACGCCGCGCCTCAGCGGGGTCCAGCTCCGCGACGGTGATCCGCAGCCCGGGCGGGGACTGCAGCCGGTACCGCGCGCCGGGTGCCACGACCCAGCCCCGCTGCACCAGGGAGGCCAGCACGGTGGTCTCGTCCGGCACCGGCACCCAGACGTTGAGCCCGCTCGCCCCGTGCGCCGCGATCCCGCGCGCGGCCAGGTCGCCGATCAGCGCGTCCCGGCGCGCCCGGTACGCGGCGGCGACCCGCCCGGCCGGCGCCGCGTCGGTGCGCCACAGCTCGGCCACCGTGCACTGGAGCAGATGACTGACCCAGCCGGCCCCGAGCCGCTGCCTCCCGAGCACGCGACCGATGGTGTCCTCGTCCCCGACGGCGACCGAGAGCCGCAGGTCCGGCCCGTAGGCCTTGGCCGCCGAGCGGACCACCGCCCAGTGCGTCGGACCGGCCCCGGCCAGCGGGTGGTAGGGCTGGTCGACGATGCCGTGACCGTGGTCGTCCTCGATCAGCAGCACGTCCGGATGGCCGGCCAGCACCGCCCGCAGCTCCTCGGCCCGGCCGGCGGTGAGCACCGCTCCGGTGGGGTTCTGCGCCCGGCTGGTCACGACGACCGCCCGGGCCCCGCCGGCCAGCGCCTCGGCCAGCGCACCGGGCAGCGGACCCGCGTCGTCCAGCCGGACCGGCGCGGCCCGCAGGCCCAGCGCCGGCAGCAGGTCCAGCAGGCTCCCCCAGCCCGGGTCCTCGACGGCCACGGCGTCGCCGGGGCGCAGCCGGGTGGCCAGGATCCGCTCGATGGTGTCGAGCGAGCCGGAGGCGACGGCGATCGGCCCGGCCGGCAGGCCGTCGGCGGCGAAGCCCGCGCCCGCCAGCGCGAGCAGGCCGGCGTCGGCGGCCGACCCCCCGTAGCGCACGGGGGCGCGCCGGGCGGCCTCGGCGGCGGCGGCGAGGGCGGGGGTGAGGTCGGGCAGCAACGCCGGGTCGGGGTTGCCGTTGGAGAGGTCGCGGGCGTTCGGCGGGACGGGCAGCCGGAGCTGGTCGCGGGGGGTGTGGGGCGGCCGGGGGCGGATCCGGCTGCCCTTGCGGCCGGCGGTCTCGATCACGCCGCGGTCGCGGAGCAGCCGGTAGGCGGCGGCCACGGTGTTGGGGTTGACGCCGAGTTCGGTCGCGAGGTCGCGCAAGGGGGGCAGCGCCGTGCCGGGGGCCAGTCGGCCGCTGCTGACGCCCTGCTCGACGTCGGCCGCGATTTCGCTGGCACGCCGACCGGTGATCCGATAGTCTCCTAGCACAAAACAGATTATGCACTAGTACATAGAGGTTGTCATGTCGACCAGGCCGGACGGCGAAGCGTCCTACCCGCGCACCCCGCGCACCACTCCCACCCGCTACAAGGACCGCGCCACCTGGGAGCGGGAGGCGATCCACGCCATCCTCGACGCCACCTACCTCTGCCACCTCGGGTTCGTCGCCGACGGCGCCCCGGTCGTGCTGCCCACCATCCACGCGCGGGTCGGCGACCGACTCTACGTGCACGGCTCCACCGGCAGCCGGCCGCTGCGCGGGGCCCGGGGTGACCAGGGCCTGCCGGTCTGCGTCACCGTCACCCTGGTCGACGCCCTGGTGCTGACCAAGTCGGCGTTCAACCACTCGATCAACTTCCGCTCGGTGGTCGCCCACGGCACCGCCCACCAGGTCACCGATCCCGAGGAGCTGACGACCGCGCTCGACGCCCTGGTCGACCAGGTCGTCCCCGGCCGCTCCGCCGAGGTCCGCCCGGCCAACGCCAAGGAGCTCGCCGCCACCGCCGTGATCCGCCTCGACCTCGACGAGGTCTCCGCCAAGACCCGCGCCGACCTCGCCGACGACGACGCCGAGGACCTCGACCTGCCGCACTGGGCCGGCGTCGTCCCGGTCACCAGCGGCTACGGCACACCCGAGCCGGACGCCTCCACCACCGTGCCGCTCCCCGCCAACGTCCGCGACCTGACGGCCTGACGGGGGCGCACCGATGCTGATCCGGTCCTGGGACCGCGGCGACGAGGCCGAGTGGCAGGCCTGGCTCGCCGAGGGGCGCGACTTCGGCCTGCTCGCCGCCAACGGCGGACCGGGCCGGGGTCCCGTCCTCGTCCCCACCCACTTCCTGCTGGACGCCGGGCACGGCGAGATCCTGCTCCACCTCGCCGCGCCCAACCCCCTGCTGGCCGCCGTCCGGGACGACCCGGAGGTCACCCTCGCGGTGACCGACGACTACGCCTTCGCGCCCGGCCACTGGCGCGGCGAGCCCGGCACGCCGACCAGCTACTACGCCTCGGTCCACTTCCACGCCACCGCCGAGATCGTCGAGGACGCGGCCGGCAAGGCGGAGATCCTCAACCGCCAGCTGGCGCACTTCCAGCCCGAGACCCCGCAGACCCGGGTGGTCCCCGGCGAGGGCGAGTTCGGCCGGCTCCTCCCGGGCCTGCGCGGGCTGCGGCTGACGGTCCGCGAGGTCCGCGCCAAGTTCAAGTTCGACGACAAGAAGCCGCCGGCCGAGCAGTACGCGCTCGCCGACCGGCTCGCCGCGCGCGGCCTCGGCCTGGACGCGGGCACCCGCACGCAGTTGCTGCGCCGCAACGCCCGGCGGGCCCCCCGCCCGTAGCGCGCGCCGACCGCGGAGCGCCCGGCCGACCGGTCGCCCCGGCTCCCCCACCACACCCGCACCCCGGTCACCCCGGTACCCGCATGGAACCCGGGTCCCGGGGTATCCGGGCTGACGCCAAGTCACCCGATCAGCCCGTATTCGGGCGGAACCCGCCCTCCGCTGGTCGAATGTGACACGAATCCTGCCCGCTCGGTCGTGGGGCGGGCCGTCCATCCCGGGGAGCGCACGTGTCCAGAACCCATACCCATCCGGCCTCCGGTGAGGCCCACCTCGGACACGTCGTCTTCATCTCCGCCGCCGCCGCGATGGGCGGTTTCCTGTTCGGCTACGACAGCGCGGTGATCAACGGCGCGGTGACGGGCATCCAGAAGCACTTCGACGTGGGCAACGGAGAGACCGCCTTCGTGGTGGCCATCGCCCTGCTCGGCTCGGCCGCCGGCGCGGTGGCCGCCGGGCGGCTGGCCGACCACCTCGGCCGGGTCCGCACCATGCTGCTGGCCGCCGTCCTGTTCGCGATCAGCGGCGTCGGCTCGATGTTCCCGCCGAGCATCGAGGTGCTGGCCACCTGGCGGGTGGTCGGAGGCGTGGCGATCGGCATCGCCTCGGTCATCGCGCCGACCTACATCGCCGAGGTCGCCCCGACCGCCTACCGCGGCCGGCTGGCCTCCTTCCAGCAGATGGCGATCGTGCTCGGCATCACCGTCTCCCAGCTCGCCAACTGGGCGCTCAACCAGGCGGCCGGGGGCGAGTCCACCGGCCACCTGGGCGGCGTCCAGGCCTGGCAGTGGATGCTCGGCGTGGAGGCGATCCCGGCCATCGTCTACGGGCTGATGGCGCTGGCCATCCCGGAGTCCCCGCGCTACCTGATCGCCGACCGGCGGGAGGCGCAGGCCCGCAAGGTGCTGCTGGAGGTCGAGGGCGAGGGCGTCGACCTGGACGCCCGGGTGGCGGAGATCCGCGGAGTCCTGGAGTCCAGCCACAAGCCGCGGCTCAAGGACCTGCTGGGCGGCCGGTTCGGCCTGCTGCCGATCGTCTGGGTCGGCATCGGTGCCTCGGTCTTCCAGCAGTTCGTCGGCATCAACGTGATCTTCTACTACTCCTCCTTCCTCTGGCAGTCGGTCGGCATCAACGAGTCCAACTCGCTGCTGATCAGCCTCTCCACGTCGATCGTCAACGTCATCGGCACGGTGATCGCGATGGCCCTGGTGGACCGGATCGGCCGCAAGCCCCTCGCCCTGGCCGGGTCGGCCGGCATGGCCGCCGCGCTGGCCACCGCCGCCTGGGCGTTCTCCTACCGGCACGGCACCGGCGACGCCGCCACCCTGGACGACGCCCACGCCACGGTCGCGCTGGTCGCCGCCCACGTCTTCGTGTTCTGCTTCGCCTTCTCCTGGGGCGTGGTGGTCTGGGTGCTGCTCGGCGAGATGTTCCCGAACCGGATCCGCGCGCTCGCCCTGTCCGTCGCCGCGTCCGCCCAGTGGATCGCCAACTGGGCGATCACCGTCAGCTTCCCCGACCTCGCCGACTGGAACCTGTCGGCGACGTACGTCATCTACGCGGTCTTCGCCCTGCTCTCCATCCCGTTCGTGGCCTTCTGCATCAAGGAGACCAAGGGGCGCTCCCTGGAGGAGATGGGCTGAGCTCCGACGTCCATGCCGCCGCGCGCGGCCCGTCCCCGAGAGGAAGCCATGCCCGACCAGCGCGGCTCCCGGCAGAACACCGTCTTCCCGAGCGGCGGCCGTGAGGCCCACGGGTACCTGGCCCGCCCGCCGCAGGGCCTCGGCCCCGGCCTGGTGCTGGTCCAGGAGTGGTGGGGGCTGACCCCGTACCTGGCCGGGGTCGCGGACCGGTTCGCCGCCGAGGGCTTCACCGTCCTGGCGCCGGACCTGTTCGGCGGCGACACCACCCACGACCGCACCGAGGCGGCGCGGCTCGAACGCGAGCTGCCGGTCGAGCAGGCCGTCCAGGACCTGCGCGGCGCGGTCGGCCACCTGCTCGGTCTGGAGGGCGTGGTCGGCGACGCGGTCGGGGTGGTCGGCTTCTGCATGGGCGGCGGCTTCGCCCTCCTGCTGGCCGCCGCCGAGGGCGACCGGGTGGCCGCCGCGGTGCCGTTCTACGGCCTGCCGCCCGACCGGGAGTTCGAGTACCGCGGCCTGACCGCGCACGTCCTCGGCCACTTCGGCGAACACGACCGGTCCGTCCCGATGAAGGCCGTCGACGAGGCCGCGATCCGGATCGGGGAGGCCACCGACGTCCGTCCGGAGATTCACTTCTACCCGGCCGGCCACGCCTTCATGAACGAGGAGGACCTGCTCGGCACCTACGACCCGCTGCAGGCCCGGACGGCCTGGCTCCGCACCGTCAGCTTCCTCTGGGGCCACCTCGGCTGAGCGGTTCGGTAAGGGGCGAAACTCGCTGGACAGCTGACCGCTCCCCCGGCATAGTCGCCGGGTGCAGAGCCCACCCTCCCCCGTGCCCCGGCCCCGGTTCGCCTGGGCGAGCCGCAACTTCCGGATCCAGACCGCAGCCACCGTGATCGGCGGCCTCGGCAACGCCGGTGCCCCGATCGCCACCGCCTTCGCGGTCCTGGAGGCCGGCGGTTCCACCACCGAGGTCGGCTACGTCACCGCGGCCCGGCTGCTGCCCACCGTCCTGCTGCTGGTGCTCGGCGGCGCCCTCGCCGACCGGTTGCCGCGCCACCACGTCATGGTCGGCGCCAACCTCTTCAGCGCGGCAGCACAGGCCGCCCTCGCCGCGGTCGTACTGGCCGGCGGGGCGCCGCTCTGGCAGCTGATGCTGCTCTCCGCCGCCGGTGGCGCCGGGTACGCGTTCTACGCCCCCGCCGCCGGGGGCATGGTGCTGGAGAGCGTCGCCCCGGAGCACGCCGCCCGCGCCTTCTCGGTGTACCGGATGGGCCTCAACGCCGCCCAGATCGGCGGCGCGGCGCTCGGCGGCGCGCTGACCGCCGCGGTGGGCCCCGGCTGGGTGCTCGCCCTGGACGCCGGCTGCTTCCTGGTCGCCGCGGCGCTGCGGTTCCTGCTGGAGACGGTGCCGCCCGTGGCGGCGGCCGCGGGCGGCGGCATGCTGCGGGACCTGCGCGAGGGGTGGCAGGAGTTCGCCTCCCGCCGCTGGCTCTGGGTGATCGTGCTCCAGTTCTCGGTCCTGGTGGCCTGCATCAGCGCGGTCGAGGCGGTGTACGGGCCCATCGTCGCGAAGGAACGGCTCGGCGGGGCCCGCGACTGGGGGCTCGCGATGGCGGCCTACGGCGTCGGCCTGGTCGCCACCGGCGTGCTGATGGCGCGCTGGCAGCCGCGAAGGATCCTGCTGGTCGGCAACTGGGGCGTCTTCCTCTTCGGGGTGCCCGCCCTGGCGCTGGCGGTGTCCGCCCCGCTGCCGGTCCTGGCCGCGTCGATGTTCCTGTCCGGCGTCGGGGTCACCGTCTTCGGCGTCAACTGGATGATCGCGCTCCAGCAGGAGATCCCGCCCGAGGCGTTCTCCCGGGTCGCCGCGTACGACGAGTTCGGCTCGCTCTCGCTGGCGCCGCTCGGCACCGCGCTGGCCGGACCCGCCGCCGGGTTGCTCGGCCTCTCCGGCGCGCTCTGGGCCTGTGCCGCGCTCTCCTTCCTCCTCAGCGCGGTCGTCCTGCTGGAGCCGCAGGTCCGCCGGCTCACCAGACGCCCGGCCGCCGGCCCCACCGCCGCCGACGCCGCCGCCCAGGGCACACCGCGCACGGCAACCGCTCCCACCCTCTGACGCGCCCCGTGCGCCCCCGGATGCGCCCTCCGGTGGGCAACCACCGGAGGGCCCGGCTCGTCCGACCAGGTGACGACGAGTGAGACCTGGGGGGCGCCCGATGCCGAAGCCACTGCTGTTCCTGGACGTCGACGGAGTGCTCAACCCGGTCTGCCCCGGACCGGAGACCGACTTCGACGCGCACACCATGCTCGGCTACACCGTGCTGCTCTCCCCCCGGCACGGCACGTGGCTGCGCGAACTGGCCGCCGGCTACGAACTCGTCTGGGCCACCACCTGGGAGGAGCACGCCAACGCCCACATCGCCCCGGCGATCGGCCTGCCGGAGCTGCCGCTGGTCCGGTTCACCGGCTACACGCCCCAGCCCGGCGACCCGCGCGTCCCGTTGATGGAGCTGTTCTCCGCCCGCAAGTGGGCACCGCTGCTGCGCTACGCGGCCGGGCGGCCGTTCGCCTGGGTCGACGACGCCATCCCCGGCCGGCTGGTCCGCAGCGCGCTCTGGCGCCGCGACCGCGTGTTGCTGCCGATCGATCCGGGCCGGGGCCTCGAACGCCGGCACGTGGACCGGCTGCTGGCCCGGCCGCCGCGTCCCGCCACCCTGCGCCTGCGCACCACCCGACCCACCGCCCGGCCCGAGGCCGGTTGACCTCCCGGCCCACCGCGCCCACCGCGCCCACCCGCCCGGGCCGCCCTTGCCCCGCCCGGCCGCACGCGACGGGCCTCACCCGGTCGGCAGCCAGCTCACGTGCCCGGCCAGCAGCGCGTACCCGACGAAGGCCACCGTGTCGATCAGCGCGTGCGCCACGACCAGGGGCATCACCCGCCCCCACCGCCGGTAGAGCAGGCAGAACACGACGCCCATCACGATGTTGCCGACCAGCCCCCCGACCCCCTGGTACAGGTGGTACGAGCCGCGCAGCAGTGAACTCGCCACCACCGCGGCCGGCCACGACCAGCCCAGCTGCCCCAGCCGGCGTAGCAGGTAGCCGAGGACGACGACCTCCTCCAGGATCGCGTTCTGCCAGGCGGAGGCGAGCAGCACCGGAATCCGCCACCACACGTCCGGCAGCCCGGACGGCGCGACCGTGAGGTTGTAGCCGGCGGCCTGGGAGGCGAGGTACAGCGCCAGTCCCGAACCACCGATCGCCGCCGCGACCGCCGCACCCCGGCCGAGGTCGCGCAGCTTCTGCCCGAGGTCGAAGCCGAGCACCCGCAGCGCCACGCCCTCGCGGACCAGCAGGTAGCCGACCAGCACGACCGGCATCAGCCCGCGTCCGACGTAGTAGAGCTGCCAGAGCAGGTCGAGCCAGGGCCGGCCGGGGGCCCGTGAGCCGTTCAGCGTGGCGACCTGCCGGCCCAGGTTGAGCGGTTCGGTGAGCGAGCCCGCGAAGCTGATCAGCGCGCCGATGCCGCTGGCCCCGAGGGACAGGCCGAGAACGATCAGCAGCTCCGCGCCGAGCAGCCGGCGGGTGGGCTTCGCGGTCTGCGGTTCGGTCGGGACGGTGGTCACGTGGTGCTCCAGCGCGGACGGCGGACGGGCGTCGCTCCGGCCGTCGGCCGACCGCCGGAGCGGTCATCCTTCCACAGCGTGCCGGTGGGGTGTGCGGGGCGGATCGGCCCGGGGCCGCGACGGCTTCGTCCGGACCTTCGTCCGGACCGATCCCCGCGACGCGCCTATCCCACGGGCCAGGTGTGCACGGGCTCGCCGCCGCGCGAGTACTCCATGTACCGGCGGGTCATCGCCGCCAGGGCGGCCGGCCGGTCCATCCCGTACTGCTCGCGCAGCCGGTGGAACGTCGCGCTCTGCCAGGAGGCGCCGTTGGTCCGGCGCAGGCAGCGCTGCTCGATGATGCCGAGGTAGCGGTCCCGGTCGGCCGGCTCCACGCCCCAGGCGTCGAGTCCCTGGTGCGCCATCGGCAGCAGCTCGCCCAGCACGAGGTCGACGGCGGGCACCGCGGTCAGGCCGCCGCCGCGCCCGGCCCGGCCGTGCCGCGGCCACTGGAACACCGCGTCGACGCCGTACCGCGCCGCCTGCCGGAAGTTCTCGTCGGCCCGGTCGAACGGCAGCCTGGTCCAGATCGGCCGCGCCTGCTCGGCCAGCACCCGGACCACGCCGTAGTAGAACGCCGCGTTGGCGAGCGTGTCGGCGACGGTCGGCCCGGCCGGCAGCGCGCGGTTCTCCACCCGCAGGTGCGGCACCCCGCCGCTGACGTCGTACACCGGTCGGTTCCAGCGGTAGATGGTGCCGTTGTGCAGCCGCATCTCGGCGAGCCGGGGGACCCCTCCGGAGCCGAGCACCTTCACCGGGTCCTCGTCGTCACAGATCGGCAGCAGCGCCGGGAAGTACCGCAGGTTCTCCTCGAAGAGGTCGTACGCCGAGTCCACCCAGCGCTCGCCGAACCAGGTGATCGGGCGCACGCCCTGGGCCTTGAGCTCCGCCGAACGGGTGTCACAGGCCTGCTGGAACAGGACCGGCCGGGTCTCGCGCCACAGCTCCCGGCCGAACAGGAAGGGCGAGTTGGCACCGAGCGCGAGCTGCGGACCGCAGATCGCCTGCGCGGCGTTCCAGACCGAGGAGAACCGCTCGGGGGTCACCTGCAGGTGCAGCTGGAGCGACGTGGCGGCGGCCTCCGCGACCATGGTGATGGACTCCAGCTGGAGGCGCTCGACGCCCTCGATGTCCAGCGTGATGTCCTCGCCCCGGGCGGCCAGGATCTGGTCGCTGAGCAGGCTGTACCGCTGGTTGTGGGACATCGCGTCCAGCCCGGTGTGGTCGTGCTCCAGGGTCGGCAGGATGCCGACCATCACGATCCGCGCCCCGGCCTCGCTCGCCCGCCGGTCGGCGTAGCGCAAGCCGGTGTCGATCTCCTCGCGCAGGTCCTCGAAGACGTGCCCGCAGAGCCGGTGCGGCGCGATGTTGACCTCGATGTTGAACCGGCCGAGCTCGGTCTGGAAGTCGCTGGACCCGATCGCGGTGAGCACCTGCGCGTTGTTCATCACCGGCAGGCCCTGCTCGTCGGCCAGGTTGAGCTCGATCTCCAGGCCCATCACGGCCCGTGGTCGCTCGAAGCGGTCCTCGCGCAGCATCCGGCCGAACACGTCGAGGCTGGACTGCAGCTTGCGCCGGTAGAGCTGCCGGTCCGACAGGTCCGCCCGCGTCGCCACGACCTTCTCGCCCATGGTCCCCTCCTCCAGAGCCGCCCGGCCGAGCGACCGTGCAAGCATCATGCCCACCCCGAAGATCGATACCCGATGGCTTCGATTGGCTTGCAATGCAAGGAAACTGATGCCGTTTCAGCTAATCTGCCGACTTGCCCGACGCCACCGCCTGTGATAAACAGGTCACCCTGCGCACCTGTTCGAGTAGAATTCGCACTGCCCCACGGCCCGGCCCGCTTTCGCCCCGAGACCACCGTCGACGGCGGGGGCCTCGCCGGCACCGCGATCCTGCCCAACCGGACAAGGCCCAGGTTCCGTCACCGCCGACGCACCGGGCCATGCCGGTATGCCGCACTCGCACGCCGATCTCGCACGGAGAGGCGACTTTGCCATGACTCTGCAGACTCCCCAGCCCCCGCCCAGCGCGCTCCGCGCCGTCCTCGCCGCACTCGACTCCGAGACCGCGCTGCGCCAGCCCGCCGCCGCCGCGCTCCGTCATCCGACCGGCGCACTGCTCCCCGCCCATCCGCTCGCCGTCCACGTCCTGGACGGGCCTCGCGCCGATCTCGCCGCCGCCCGGCGGACGGGGTGGCGCTTCCTGATCAAGGACGGCGCCGACGTGGCCGCCGCGGCCGAGGTGGTGCAGGGGTCCGAGGGCCACACGTTCTCGCACTTCACCGCCGGCCCCTACCTGGACTCGACGGTCCGGGCGCTGCGCCAGGCCTGGCAGCTCGCCCAGTCCTCCCGGGCCCGCCGGCAGCCCAGGCTGCTGACCTTCCCCGGCCAGTACGCGACGGCCCTGTGGCTGCACGGCCCGGACGGCGACACCGGCTCGGACCTGCTGATCCCGCTGGCGCCGGCTCCGCTCGGTGTCACCGCGCACCGCACCTACCCGGCTGCCGAGCTCCTGCCGGTCCTGGCCCGTACGCCGATCGGGCGGCCGCTGCTGCTCGGCTCCCCCTGAGAGCGGGGCACCCGACCCGAGGCCCGACAACCCGACGACCCGGCGCCGCGAGCCGCCACCCGGACCCGACCCGGGACCCGCCCGGTGTCCGGCCCCGCGCCCCGGCCGGGTGCTCCGGTCCGGAGCTCGGCCACGCCCACCCCTCGCCCCTCCCGGCGAACACCCGGGTGGGCCATGCGGCATGGCCCGTCCGGGCCCGTCACCGGATGGCCCACCCGGCACCGGTCACGGTCCGCCGCCACCTGAACGGGTGATCTCTACCCGTTGGTTGTGGCGCATGTCACGAAATCGCTGCGCGCGCGTCCCCGGATGCCGACACTGGGAACCAGCGTGGAGGGACCTCCTGTCCTACCCACTTGAGTGCCGGTCCACACCTGGCCCGACACCGGACAGAATCCGACCACCGCGGCAGCGCCCGACGGCAGACCGGCGGCACCGTGTCTCGGGGAGGATCGCAGAGCGAAGCGAGGGTACGCATGTGCCAGCACCGTCCTGAGTGCCCGTCGGCCGAGTCCGAGGACCGCGAGGCCGCCGTCCCGGTGGCGTGCCACCCGGAGCAGGGCTGGAGCCTGCTCTGCAACGGTGTCCTGCTGTTCGAGGACACCGGCGAACTGCTGCCCGACGGCCGGGTGATCGCCCCGCGCCGCCGGACCGCCCACGCGCTCTGACCCGCCCGGCACCGGTCCGGACCACCACGGAACACAGGGCAGGGCCCCGGCGGAACGTTCCGCCGGGGCCCTGTCCACGTGTCCGCGGGCCGGCCGTACCGGTCCTGCGTCAGACGCCGTACTCGTCCAGCGGCGGGCAGGAGCAGACCAGGTTGCGGTCGCCGTACGCGCCGTCGATCCGGCTGACCGGCGGCCAGTACTTGTCCGCCGGGTTCACGCCCGCCGGGAAGACCGCCTCCTGCCGCGAGTAGCCGTGCGTCCACTCGCCCACCAGCGTGGCGGCGGTGTGCGGGGCGTTGCGCAGCGGGTTGTCCTCCGCGGCCCACTCGCCCGAACCGACCTTCTCGACCTCGGCGCGGATCTCGATCATCGCGTCGCAGAAGCGGTCGATCTCGTGCAGGTCCTCGGACTCGGTCGGCTCGATCATCAGCGTGCCGGCCACCGGGAAGGACATGGTCGGCGCGTGGAAGCCGTAGTCGATCAGGCGCTTGGCGATGTCGTCCACCGTCACGCCGGTCTCCTTGGTGAGCGGGCGCAGGTCGATGATGCACTCGTGCGCCACCAGACCGCCGGGGCCGGTGTAGAGCACCGGGAAGTGCGGGGCCAGCCGCTTGGCGATGTAGTTGGCGTTCAGCACCGCGACCTGGGTGGCGCGCTTGAGGCCCTCGCCGCCCATCAGCCGGACGTACGCCCAGGAGATCGGCAGGATCGCCGCCGAACCCCACGGCGCCGCCGAGATCGGGCCGACACCGGTGGCCGGGCCGGCCTCCTCCTGGAGCGGGTGGTTCGGCAGGTACGGCGCGAGGTGCGCGCGGACCGCCACCGGGCCGACGCCCGGGCCGCCGCCGCCGTGCGGGATGCAGAAGGTCTTGTGCAGGTTCAGGTGCGAGACGTCCGCGCCGAACTTGCCCGGCTTGGCCAGGCCGACCAGGGCGTTCAGGTTGGCCCCGTCGACGTACACCTGGCCACCGGCGTCGTGCACGGCCGCGCAGATGTCGGTGATCTCGGTCTCGTACACGCCGTGGGTCGACGGGTAGGTGACCATCAGCACGGCGAGGCTGTCGCGGTGCTGCTCGATCTTGGCCTTGAGGTCGGCCACGTCCACGTCGCCGTCGACCAGGGTCTTGACGACGACCACCCGCATGCCGGCCATCACCGCGGAGGCGGCGTTGGTGCCGTGCGCGGAGGACGGGATCAGGCAGACGTCACGCTGGGTGTCGCCGTTGGCGTGGTGGTAGGCGCGGACGGCCAGCAGGCCGGCCAGCTCGCCCTGGGAGCCGGCGTTCGGCTGGATGGAGACGGCGTCGTAGCCGGTCACCTCGACCAGCTGCTGCTCCAGCTGGCGGATCAGGGTGAGGAAGCCCGCGGCCTGGTCGACCGGCGCGAACGGGTGCAGCTGGCCGAACTCCGGCCAGGTCACCGGCTCCATCTCGGTGGTCGCGTTGAGCTTCATGGTGCAGGAGCCCAGCGGGATCATGCCCCGGTCCAGCGCGTAGTCACGGTCCGACAGGCGGCGCAGGTAGCGCAGCATGGCGGTCTCCGAGCGGTGGCTGTGGAAGACCGGGTGGGTCAGGTACTCGTCCTCGCGCAGCAGGGCGGCGGGCAGCGCGTCGGCGCCCTCCGCCACCTCGACGCCCTCGACGCCGAACGCGGCCCAGACCGCCGCCAGGTGCTCGCGGGTGGTGGTCTCGTCGGTGGAGGCCGAGATCCGGTCCTCGCCGTCCTGGTAGACGTTGACGCCGTTGGCGCGGGCGGCGGCGGCGATCTCCGCGGCGCGGCCGGGGACGACCGCGGTGACGGTGTCGAAGAACTCGCCGTGCAGCAGCTCGACGCCGCCGGCCGTCAGGCCCTCGGCCAGCGCGGCGGCGTAGCGGTGGGTGCGGCGGGCGATGTCGGCCAGGCCGTCCGGACCGTGGTAGACCGCGTACATCGAGGCCATGACGGCGAGCAGCACCTGGGCGGTGCAGATGTTGCTGGTGGCCTTCTCGCGGCGGATGTGCTGCTCACGGGTCTGCAGCGCCAGGCGGTAGGCGCGGTTGCCGTCGACGTCGACGGAGACGCCGACCAGGCGGCCGGGCAGCGAGCGCGCGTACTCGGCACGCACCGAGAGGTAGCCGGCGTGCGGGCCGCCGAAGCCCATCGGCACGCCGAACCGCTGCGAGGTGCCGCAGGCGATGTCGGCGCCGAGCGCGCCCGGGGACTTGAGCAGGGTGAGCGCCAGCAGGTCGGCGGCGACGGCGACGATCGCGCCGAGGCCGTGGGCCTGCTCGATCAGGGGGGTGAGGTCGCGGACGACACCGGTGGCGCCGGGGTACTGGAGCAGCACGCCGAAGACGCCGCGCTCGGCGATCTCGGCCGGGATGCCCTCGGACAGGTCGGCGACGACGACCTCGACGCCGGTCGGCACGGCACGGGTGTTGATGACCGCGGTGGTCTGCGGAAGCGTCTCGGCGTCGACCAGGAAGACACCGCCCTTGACCTTGGTGACGCGGCGGGCGAGCGCCATCGCCTCGGCGGCCGCGGTGCCCTCGTCCAGCAGGGAGGAACCGGAGGTGGGCAGGCCGGTCAGGTCGGAGACGATGGTCTGGAAGTTGAGCAGCGCCTCCAGCCGGCCCTGCGAGATCTCCGGCTGGTACGGGGTGTAGGCGGTGTACCAGGCCGGGTTCTCCAGCACGTTGCGCAGGATCACCGGCGGCGTGAAGGTGCCGTAGTAGCCCAGGCCGATCATCGGCTGGAGCACCTGGTTGCGGTCGGCCAGTTCGCGCAGCTCGGCGAGGACCTGCGCCTCGCTGCGGCCTGCGGGCAGGTCGAGCGCGGTGATGGAGCGGATCGCCTCGGGGACGGCGGCCGTGGCCAGCTCGTCCAGCGAGCCGTACCCGACCTGGGCCAGCATCTTCTCCTGCGCTGCGGCGTCGGGGCCGATGTGGCGGTTCTCGAAGGGGCTGGCCTGTTCGAGCTCGGTGAGGGTCGCGGGGGTGGTGGGGCGTCCCGAGTTCGGCTGGGCGTTCATGGTGGTCGAGGCCTCCTGGTCACGGACCGGCGGGGGTGCGCACGCCGGACGGCTTCGCCGCTGCGGAGAACAGCGGAGCGGCCTGGGCGGACGAACCCGACAGGCCTCCCCCTCTGTCATCGGGACCTGAGAGCTTCACCCGCGCGGGGGCACGGTGGGCGCCCCGCCGGCTTGCACCGTCGGTGAGGGTGGGGTCCGACGGCTCCCTCGCCGACGGTCCTGCCCTGCTTTCCAGAGTGACCTAGCCCACACGGTACGGATGCCTGAGAGATTCCGGGGAGGAGTTGCTCCTTCGGCGCCCCGACCAGCGGTTTCGACTGTCGGGGACTCTCCCGAGCGGGCTCGGCGGTCGCGCCCAGGGTACCAGCGGGAGGCCGCCCGATCACGGGTGCGTCAGGTCACTCGGCCCGTTGGGCCGTGACCCGGACGGACGACGGCCCGGCCCGTCCGGCCCCGTCCCGGTCGCGGACGTCCGGTTCATGGCTTTTGGTGTGAAGTGGCGGACAGGACGGGCGGGCCGGCCGCCGTCCTGCGGGAGCCGCAGGACGAGCGCACTGGAGGAAAGAGTGCAGACCGATATCGACCCCCGGGACCTCATCGGCCACAAGGCGGTCGACCGCAACGGAGACAAGATCGGCACCGTCGACGAGGTGTACCTGGACGACGCGACCGGCCGGCCCGAGTGGGCCGCCGTCCGGACCGGCATCTTCGGCCGGGACGCCTTCGTCCCCCTGACCACGAGCGAGTTCTCCGGCGACGAGCTGCGGGTGCCGTACGACAAGTCGCTGGTGAAGGAGTCGCCGGACTTCGGCGTGGGCCAGCACCTGTCGCCGGCGCAGGAGCTCCAGCTCTACCGCTACTACGGGCTGGACACGACGCTGGACGGGCAGCCGTCGGCGGGCGACGGCCCCGGCTCGGGTTCCGAGCCGGCCGACCTCGACTTCGGCACGACGGCGTCGAACGGCACCCCTGCCGACACGCCCTCGTCGAACGGCACCCCCGGCACCACCGCCTCGAACGGCACGCCCCTCGCGGGCGTCGCCGGAACGGCGGGCGCCGCAGCGGCCGCGCGGAGCCAGTCGGCCACGCCGTCCGCCGCCGCCCCGGCCAAGTCGCTCACCTTCCACACGGCCGCCGCCGCGGCCACCACCACTCCGGCAGCCGGTTCCGGCAAGCCGGCCGACCCCGTCACGGAGGCCAACGTGCGGACCCTCGCCACCCCCACGCCCGCGGCGGCGCCGCCGGCTTCCGCCGCGGCGACCGCCCCGGCCGCCGAGCCGCGCCCGCAGTCCGCGCAGCCCGCCCCGGCCAACGGCACCCCGCCGGCGGCCTCGCAACCCTCGCCCGCGCAGGCCACGCCGTCCGCCACCGGCACCTCGCGCTCCGCCGACGGTGCGGTCGCGTCCACGCCCGGCGGCCCGGTGGAGATCACCTGCCGCGAGGAGCGGCTGGACGTCACGACCGAGTGGCACGTCGTGGGCACGGCCAAGCTGCGCAAGTACGTGACCAGCGAGCCGGTCGAGCGCCGGGTCCCGGTGGTCCGCGAACGGGTCCGGGTCGAGCGGATGCCGGTCGGCGAGGCCGAGCGGGCCGCGCTCAGCGAGAAGGACATCGCCGAGGCGGTGGAGGAGGTCACCCTGCGCGAGGAGCGCCCGGTGATCCGCAAGTACCTCGCGCCGATCGAGCGGGTCCGTCTGGTGGTGGAGCGGTACACCACCGAGGAGGTGATCCGCGACGAGCTGCGGCGCGAGCACGTCGAGGTCCACGACACCACCGGGACGGCCTCGAACCCCCCGGTCTCCGCCTCCGCCGCGTCCGCCCCGTCGCCCGGGCCCGTCTCCCCCGCCCCCGACGAGCCGGCCCGCCCACTCCCGCTCAGGCCCCTGGTCTGACACCCGAGCCCGCTGGGCCCCGGCCGACCCGGCCGGGGCCCAGCGGCGTTCCACGGCGCAAACCCTTCGACTTTGCCAAGGCTTAACCAATGGATATTTGACACTCTGAAGTATCTCCCTGCATGGTTACTTCAGTTCATTCACTATGTACGGGAGGAAGCAACCGTGAGTGAGGCACCACAGCCCACCGTCGCGGCCGAGAAGCAGAGCAGCGCCCGGGTCCTGCCGGCCCTCATCCTGGCGATGCTGTCGTTCAGCGTGGTGCAGACCGCGGTCGTCCCGATCCTGCCCTCGCTCGCCAAAGAACTGAACGTCTCCGGTTCCAGCATCACCTGGCTGATGACGGCCAACCTGCTCTCCGCCGCCGTGCTCACCCCCCTCCTCGGCCGCTTCGGCGACCTGCGCGGCCGCAAGCCGATGCTGCTGATCTCGCTGGCCGGTCTGGCCGCGGGCTCCGCGCTCGCCGTCACCACCCACTCCTTCACCTGGCTGGTCCTCGCCCGCGTCCTCCAGGGCGCCGGCGGTGGCGTGCTCCCGCTGGCGATCAGCATCGTCCGCGACGAGCTCCCCAAGCAGAAGGTGACCGGCGGCGTCGCCGCCATCAGCGCCTCGATGGGTGTCGGCAGCGGCCTCGGCCTGGTCGCCACCGGTCTGCTCCTGGAGCACTGGAGCTACAAGTCCATCTTCTGGATGGGCCTCTTCTTCGGCCTGCTCGCGATCGCCCTGGTCGCCGTCCGGGTGCCCACCGACCCGGTCACGGACAAGGAGGGCGGCGCCGACCCGCTCGGTGCGATCACCCTGGCCGGCTGGCTCTCCGCCCTGCTGGTCGCGGTCAGCCAGGGCAACACCTGGGGCTGGACCTCGACCCGGACGCTCGGACTGTTCGCCGTGGCCGCCGTGGTCGCCCTGATCTGGGGCGTCATCGAGGTCAAGGTCAAGCACCCGCTGGTCGACATGACGATGATGTCCCGCCCGGCCGTCGCCTTCACCAACCTGGCCGGCCTGCTGATCGGCTTCGGCATGTACGGCTCGTTCATGGTGATCAGCAACTTCGCCCAGACCCCGGAGAAGCTCGCCCACTACGGCTTCACCGCCACCGTGCTGCACGCCGGTGTGATGCTGCTGCCGTCCGCCCTCGGCTCGATGGTCGCCGCCCCGCTCGGCGCCGTGCTGATCGCCCGCCGCGGGCCGCGCCTGCCGCTGGTCCTCGGCGGTGTCCTCGGCGCCGTCGCGATGGCCTACCTGGCCGTCCGGCACAGCCACGAGGCGGACATCTACCTCTCCTCGGCGATCTTCGGCCTCGGTATCGGCCTCGCGTTCTCGGCGATGCCGGCCTACATCAACGGCGCCGTCCCGGTCGAGCAGAGCGGCATCGCCAACGGCATGAACGCCGTGCTGCGCACCGTCGGCGGCGCGATCGGCACCGCCGTCATGGCCGCCATCCTCACCGGCGACACCATGAAGCTGCCGATCCCGGTCACGCTGCCCACCCTGGACGCCTACCAGCACGCGTTCTGGACCGCCGCCGTGGTCTGCGTGATCGCCGGCGCCGTCCCGTTCCTGATCCGCACCGTCAAGCCCACCACCACCGTGGTGCACGGCAACGAGGTCGCGGACCTGACCTCCGGCCCCCGGCCGGTGAAGACCGACGCCTGACGAGGCGTCCGACCCCGCGCTCAGGGACAGGGCGCGGGGACCGGGACCCGGACGGTCGCCGAGGGCATCGCGACCGTCCGTGGCCCGGAACCGCATGTGGCCCCACCCGGCCCCCCTGCCGGGTGGGGCCGCTTCATGTCCCGGCCCGGCAGCGCCGTCCCCGTCCCCCGGCCCCGCCCCTCAGCCCTCGGTCCCCGCCCGGCCGGACGCACCACCACCGTCCGCGCCACTCCCCGGGCCTCCACTCCCCGGGCCATCGCGCTCCGGGCCCGGCTCGCTCCCGCCCAGCGGCAGCGGCGGGGCCGGCTCCAGCGCCGGATCCTCCACCGCGAAGGTCCGCACCCGCCCCGGCCCGCTCCACGGCGTCTCGAACCGCACCGTCACCCGCCCCACCCCGCTGCCCTGCACCCACCCCGGCCCGAACTCGGCGTGGTGGACGTCCTGCCCGGGCAGCCAGCGCCGCACGGCCGGCGTCGCCTCCGCACGGTCGGCCTCCGCCTCCTCGTCCGCACCGGCCTCGTGCCCGGCAGCCTCCGCCTCCTCCCGGACGGCCTGCGCGAACAGGTCCTCCTGCGTGTAGTCGGCCAGTTGCGACACTCCGACGCCCAGCAACCGCACCCCACCCGTGATGTCCACCTGCGAGGCCAGCCGGCGCGCCGTCTCGGTGATCACCGTCTCGTCGTCCGTCGGCCCGCGCAGCGTCTCGGAGCGGGTCAGCGTCGAGAAGTCGAACCGCCGCACCTTCAACACCACCGTCCGCCCCGACCGCCCGGCACCCCGCAGCCGCCGCACGCACCGCGCCGCCAGTGCCCCCACCTCGCGCAGTATCCGCTCCCGGTCGGCCAGGTCCACCTCGTAGGTGTCCTCCACCGAGACCGACTTGGCGTCCTGGTCGGCCACCACCGGCCGGTCGTCGAGCCCCGTCGACATCTGGTACACGCCGGCCCCGTGGGCCTTCCCCAGCAGCTGGACCAGCTCGTTCTCCCCCGCTTCGGCGAGATCGGCCACCGTGTTCAGCCCCGACCGGCGCAGCACCTGCTCGGTGGCCGGACCGATCCCCGGCAGTGCGCGGACCGGCATCGGCCCGAGCACCGCGCGCTCCTGGCCGGGCTCGATCATCACCAGCCCGTCCGGTTTGGCCTGCTCGGAGGCGATCTTGGCCATCAGCTTGGACCCGGCCGCGCCCACCGAGGCCGTCAGCCCGGTCCGCCGCCGGATGTCCGCGCGGAGGTCCTCCGCCAGCGCCAGCACCAGCCGCTCGCCCGTCCGGTGCTCCGCCTCCGCCAGCAGCGGACCGTAGGGACCCGCCTCCAGGTCGACGAAGGCCTCGTCCAGGCTGAGCGGCTGCACCAGCGGGGACAGCTCCCGCAGCAGCCCCATCACCAGCTCGCTCACCGGCCGGTAGGCCTCGAAGCGACCGGCCAGGAAGGCCGCGTTCGGACAGAGCCGACGGGCCTGCGCCATCGGCATCGCCGAGTGCACCCCGAACTTCCGCGCCTCGTAGGACGCCGTGGACACCACCCCCCGCCCGCCGAGCCCGCCGACGACCACGGGCTTCCCGCGCAGGCTCGGCTTGGCCGCCTGCTCCACCGCCGCGAAGAAGGCGTCCATGTCGAGGTGGATGATGCTCGGCAGTGACCGCACCCGCCGATCATGCCGCACGGGTCCGACAGCACGGTCGAACCCGGCCGTCTCCCCCCGGTGGCGGGCCCTACCCGCGCACCGGACCGGCCCCCGCGTCAGCCAGCGCCTTCGGCAGGCCCGGCTCGCGGGGCCCGAGGAAGAGCGGGTCCGGCCGCAGCCAGGCGTTCAGCGCCGCCTTCCCCGCCCCCGGGATCTCCCGCAGCCCGCCGTACAGCCAGGTGAGGTCCCGCGCCTCCGGCACGCCCACCGCGTACGACTCGATGCCGGCCGCCCGGCAGAGTGCCAGCGCCCGCCGCACGTGGAAGTCCTGACTGACCAGCACCGCCCGCTCCACCCCGAAGATCCGGTGCGCGCGCGTGCAGGAGTCCCAGGTGTCGAACCCCGCGTAGTCGCCGACCACCCGGACGTCCGGCACCCCGTGCTCGATCAGGTACCGCCGCATCGCCTCGGTCTCGTCGTAGCTCTCCCGGCCGTTGTCCCCGGTCACCAGGATCGCCTGGACCTTCCGCCGTTCGAACAGCTCGACCGCCGCGTCCAGCCGGTGCGCCAGGTAGGGCGAGGGCCTGCCGTCGAACAGCCCGGCGCCGAACACCACCGCCACCGGCGCCTGCGGCGCCGTCGCCACGGTGCCCACCCGCTCCCCCGCCGAGAACCAGAGCCAGGCGCTCGGCGCCAGCGCCAGCGAGCAGCAGACCGTCACCAGCTGGAACAGCCGGCGCTGCGCCCGCCTGCGCCGCAACCGGACGCCGAGCCGCACCGCCCGCCGCATCACCAGGCCGGGGATTCCGGAACCGAAGCGCACGTGCCCTCCCTCTGTCGGTTCACCGGCCACGACGAAACCGCGGGCCCGGACGGTTCCCCGTCCGGGCCCGCGGCCTCGTCAGATGCCTGTTCAGACAGCCCTGTTGCGGCGCTGCGCCAGCTCGTCCGCAGGGTCGTGCCCGGCCACCGTCTCCCCGGTGTCGGTCCGCTCCGCGTGCAGCCGCCCGAGGGTGCGTTCCAGCTCCTGCCATACCGCGCCGACGGCGATCCCGAAGACCCCCTGGCCGCTCTTCAGCAGGTCCACGACCTGCTGCGGGGTGGTGCACTCGTACACCGTCGCGCCGTCGCACATCAACGTCAGTCCGGTCAGGTCACAGACCTCGACGGACTGCAGGTGGGCGACCGCGACCCGGATGTTCTGCAACGAGACGCCCGCGTCGAGCAGCCGCTTGACGATCTTCAACAGCAGGATGTCGCGGAAGCTGTAGAGCCGTTGGCCGGTCGCCGGGAAGGTCGACCGGACGCTCGGGGCCAGCAGGCCCGTACGGGCCCAGTAGTCCAGCTGGCGGTAGGTGATCCCGGCCGCGGCGCAGGCCGTCGGACCGCGGTAACCGATCAGTTCGGACGTGGGCCCGAGTCGCTCCAGGGCCGGCTGGCCGGGCTGGACCGCCGGGAACCGGCCCACCCGGGGCAGTTCCGGCCGGGGCAGCTCGGTCACGTTGCGGGCGGTGCGCGGCATGTGCACGGTGCACAGGCCTCCCACGGCCAATTCCTCGCCGGTGCCGGTCATGCCTACCTCCGTCCACTCGTGCTGCGGGCAACCCAGACCACGGGCATCGGACACCCGGGCAGCCCCTCCTGACGGTAGGCAGTCCCCTATGGCCCGTCAACGATCGCCACGCCGTGGCGGGCAGACCACATCACTCAGGAGAGTGGTTTTTCGTGCCCCTAGTGTGGGTAGGTGGACGCGGTTTGGCAAAACGGCCGGACACACACGGCCCGCCGGCCCACTGACCGGCCGCACGCCCTACTGCGGGCCGCTGCCGCCGAAGTCCTCGGGCGACACCTGGTCGAGGAACTCGCGGAACTTCTCGACCTCGTCCTCCTGCTCGTCCGGGATCGCGATGCCCGCCTCGGCGAGCACCTCCTCGCTCCCGTAGATCGGCGTCCCGGTCCGCAGCGCCAGCGCTATCGCGTCGGACGGGCGGGCGCTGACCTCGACGCCGCCGGTGAAGACGAGCTCGGCGTAGAAGACGCCCTCGCGCAGGTCGGTGATCCGGACCTCGGTGAGCTGCTGGCCCAGAGCCTCCAGCACGTCCTTGAAGAGGTCGTGCGTCAGCGGGCGCACCGGCGTCATGCCCTGCTGGGCGAAGGCGATCGCGGTCGCCTCGCCGGGGCCGATCCAGATGGGCAGGTACCGATCGCCCCCGACCTCGCGGAGCAGCACGATCGGCTGGTTGGAAGGCATCTCCACCCGGACACCCACGACGTCGAGCTCATTCACACGAGCAACCCTATGGCTCCCGACCCGGATATGAAAGCGCAGCGCCGACGGCGCTGGTCAGCGCGGTGGCGCGGGTCAGGTCCAGGCCCGCAGACCGGCCTGGACCATGGCCGCGTGCAGCCGGACGGAGAGGGTCGCCAGCTCGCGCGCGGTGGCCTCGGCGTGCGCCCTGGTCTGGGGGTTCCGGTGCCGCCGCAACGGCGCCACCACCTGCTCGACCAGGGCGATCTCCCGGTCGGCGGCGGCCTTCATGGCCCGCAGGTGGCGCGGTTCCAGACCGAACCGGCCCAGTTCGGCGACCAGGCGGGCCACCTGGAGCGCCTCGCCGTCGTACCCGCCGTCCGGCCCTGGCGCGATCAGCCCGTAGGACTCCCACTCGGCCAGTTCGCGCTCGCCCGCCTCGGCGGCGGCCAGCAGCTCGGCCCGACCCAGGCGGACCCCGGCGGAGGCCTCGGCCGCGGCGGTCAGCTCGCGGTCCGCCTCCTCCACCGGCCCCGGGCGGCTGTCGGAGGGGCCGGGCAGCGCCGGCGGGGTCTCGCCGCGCTCGATCGCGTCGAGGTGGTCGCGGATCACCCGCAGCGGCAGGTAGTGGTCGCGCTGCATCCGCAGCACGTGGGCCAGCCGCTCGACGTCGGCCGGGCTGAACTTCCGGTACCCCGAAGGCGTGCGCTGGGGCTCGACCAGGCCCTCCGCCTCCAGGAACCTGATCTTGGAGATGGTGACCTCGGGGAAGTCGTCACGCAGGAAGGCCAGCACCGCACCGATGCTCAGCAGCTCGTCGCCGCCGCGGCGCCGGCCGCCCCCGCCGGGCCGGTCCGACCGGACCGGCTGCCTGGGGGCCGCGACCACCCCGCGCGAGCCCTTGTCCGGCGTGTGGCCGAACGGCGCGGGGGTGGCCGCCCCGAGAGGAGAAGAAGGGGTATTCGTGCTCACTCGGGCTCCTGCCGACGTTGGTTTCAGTACCCCCGGTTGTGGCTGGCGAAGAAGACCAGCCGGTACTTCCCGATCTGCACCTCGTCGCCGTTGTTCAGCGACACCTCGTCGATCCGCTCCCGGTTGACGTAGGTGCCGTTGAGGCTGCCGACGTCGGCGACGGTGAAGCCGCCACCGGGCGTCCGGCGGAACTCCACGTGCTTGCGGGAGACGGTGACGTCGTCCAGGAAGATGTCGCCCTGCGGGTGGCGGCCGGCCGTGGTCTTGTCCGAGTCCAGCAGGAACCGGCTGCCGGAGTTCGGGCCTCGCTGGACGATCAGCAGGGCCGAACCCGGGGGCAGCGCGTCGATGGCCGCCAACACCTCGGCCGAGAGGGCCGGCGTGCCGGTCCCGGTCGTGGTGTTCGGGTCGTACGACTCCAGGCCGGAGATCGAGATCGTCGACGTGGTCTCCGCCGACCCCTCGGGCAGCAGACCACCGCGCAGCGCCGAACCGCAGTTGGAACAGAAGCGGGCCGCGGCCGGGTTCTGGTTGCCGCACCTGGGGCACGGAGTGGGGCCAGCCATGTTCACAGCCTCCTGGCGCGGCACACCCGACGGGTTGTGCCCGGCGTACGGGTCCGGTGCAAACCCTCCACCAGAGGTTGAGGGTCCTGACGGGAAACCTATGCGCGGGGCGCCGGAGGGGTCAACCGACGCGCCGTAGCCCGCCTGATTCCCGGCGTACTGGGCGCCGTCCCGGAACAGCGGGCGCTCGGCGTACTCCGCGCCCTCGGGGGCGGGACGCATGCCCGGCACGGCGGGTTCGTCGTCCCGGCGGTGGCGCGCGGTCGGCGCCTCGACGGCGGCCGCGTCGCGGCCCTTGTTACGACCGAACAACTTAGAGAAGAAACTCACGGGCGAATCCCCTTGCGTGTGACAGACCCGCCCGCGGGGCAGGGTGAGGACCTCGGACAGGTTGCGGGCCCGGTCGTGGATCGGGCCGGCTGGAGCGGAACTCCGACTGCGGTGCTCACTTCGGAGCCGGTTTGGCGTACTGCGGGGTCTTCGGGTCGACGAGTGCGTCGACGACCACCTTCTGCTGTTGGGAGATGGTCGCGCGTGCCTGGTTGTTCTCCAAGGTACGGACCACACCCCCCGGAATGTTCAACGCGGGTGTGAGGTCCTGCGGATTCCCCACGACGGTGAACCGGTAGGGCGCCGAGACCTTCTTGCCGTCGATCTGCACGCCGCCGCCGGACACGTCCGTGAAGTAGGTGTTGACCACCACACGCACATCGTTGATCTGAATCGCCTCCGCCCCCGCCGCTCGGAGTTCCTGCAGGGTGTCCAGCAGCATATCTGCCTTCACCTGCCCTTGGGGATCATCGACCGTCAGTACGATCCCCGGACCAGTGGCTCGGACGGTCCCGGCCAGAACGCCGAGCTCCGTCACCTTCTTCCTGGTCTGTTCCTGGGCTTCCTTGGCCTGGTTGGAGCTGTTCTCCAACTTCGCCAGGGACTGCTCGAGCTCCGCTTTCTCCTGCTGGAGACGCTGCTGACGGCCGTCCAGTTCGTCGAGGATGCGAACAAGGTCTTCCTGGCGCGCGCCACGCAGCTGACTGTGGTGGTCGTTGGTGGAACGCACCTGGATCGCCAGCGCCAGTCCGAGCGAGAACAGCAGCACCGCCACCACCAGCTGGCCGCGCGACAGCCTCGGCGGCCAGACCGCGGCCTTCAGCCGTCGCCGCCCCGCGGCCCGGTCGTCCCCGGCCGGCCCGGACTCGGGTTCGGGGGCGGGCGCGGTGGCAGGCAGGAGGGCCGGCGCGGGCTCCGGTTCCGGTACCGGTGGCGGCGGGGACGGCGGTGGCGGCGCGACGGACTCGGCGTCCGGCCCCGCCGGCTGTAGCTGCGACTGGGTTTGGGCCTGGGGCTGCGGGATCGACTTCGCTGCGGGCTCGGGCCGCGGCTCCGGCCGCCGTACCGGTTCCGCTGCCGCCACCGGCGGCAGCGCACGCGCGGGCGCAGGCGTCACCTCGGGGGCGCTCGCCGGAGCAGGCTCCGAGACCCCCTCCGCAGGCTCCGCTCCGGGCTCCGCCGGGGCCCCGGGCGCGGGCTCGTCCCCGGCCCCGTCGACGGCAGCGCCCTCCGGCCTCCCGTCGGGCCGAGGTTCTTCGGCCGACTCCCCCCGCGCCTCCCGCTCCTCCGCCACCGCGTCCGCGGGCTGCCCGGGCCGTTCCTCGGGCTCCGGCGCGATCGCCGGCCCGTCGGGCCGCCTCACCGGCCGGTCCCCGGACCCCTGCCCGAGCTTCTCCTGCCGCTTCCCGTCCACCGGCTCGACCGGTACCGGCTCGCGTTCCTCGCCACCGCCCTCGCGCACAACTTCTCCCGCAGATCCGTCCGCTTTCTTCTCCGCCGCCCGCTCGCGGCCCGGCTCAGGCGCGGAAGACATGGCGCCTGATCGCAGCGGCGTTGGAGAAGATGCGGATTCCGAGGACGACGACGACGCCCGTGGAGAGCTGCGAGCCCACGCCCAGCTGGTCCCCGAGGAAGACGATCAGCGCCGCCACCACCACGTTCGACAGGAACGACACGATGAAGACCTTGTCGTTGAAGATCCCGTCCAGCATCGCGCGGACGCCGCCGAACACCGCGTCCAGCGCCGCCACCACCGCGATCGGCAGGTACGGCACGACGGCGTCCGGTACCTCGGGCTGGACGAAGAGTCCGACGACGACCCCGATCACGAGACCCAGTACGGCAATCACGGTCTAGCTGCTCCTGTCGCTGCGGAGGGCGACCCGGTGGTCGCGGTGGGCGGACGGCCGGTCGTGGTCTTGGCCGAGGGGCTCGGCGAGCGCTTCCCCGAGGCCTGCCCGGTCGGCTTCGCGGACGGCGAGGTGGTGCCGGACGGACTCGCGGTGCCGCCCGTCGACGGTGAGGCCGATCCGGAGGGCCCCGCGGACGGCGACGCCTCCCCGGAGGCGGGCGGACTCGCGGTGGGAGAGGGCTCGGGGAGCGCAGGTTGGGCGGTCCGCAGGGTGACTCCCACGGCCGCGGGCAGGGTCAGGCTCTTCTGTGCGGAGATGGTCGACTTGATGCCGTACTTCTCCTGCAACAGCCGCAGGTACTGGCCCGCCATCGCGCTCTCGAAGGCGCCCACCAGCTTGGGCCCGTTCCCCAGCGCCTGCACGGTGTACGGCGGGACCAGCGGCCGGTTGTCCACCAGTACGGCCTCACCGGCCGCGCGGATCGCGGAGAGCGCGGTGAGCCGCTGCCCGTTGATCGCGACGGCCTCCGCGCCGGAGGACCAGAGCCCGTTCACCACCAGTTGCAGGTCACGGTCCCGCAGCCGTCCGCTGTTCGAGAAGCCCTGCCCGCTCCGCGGGTCGACGTTGCCGCCTGCGCCCGTACCGGTCGCGTCCTCCAGCACCAGCTTGACGCCGGGCCCGGTCACCTCGGCCAGGCCGACCGCGCCGGCCAGGACGGCCGGGTCGACCTCCCCCGGAGCGAGTGCCTGCTGCTGGGTGCTGTCGACCCTGCGCCGCAGTTCCTGGACCTGCTTCTGGAGCTGGTCCGCCGAACCGTTGGAGTCGTTGATCCGGTGGATCAGGGCGTCGCGCTCCTTGGCGAGCGTCGGCTCGGCCTCGTGCGCGTTCACGGCCCCGACCGTGAGGACCGCGCCCACCAGGGCCAGCCCGGCCCCCAGCGTGAGGAGCCCCCGCGCCGTACCGGGTATCCGGTACGGACCGTCGCCGCCCCGTGCCGCAGCCGCCTCGGCGTACCCCTCGTCGAGGCTGTGGTCCATCACATTGGTCAGCAGGGACATCGAGGCATCCGGACGGTTGTACCGTCCACTGCTGGCACTCGGCGTCGGCGTCGCTGACATGCGGACCATCGTCCCACGACCGACGAGGGCCCCGTGCACAACCCCTGACCTGCATACATATCAAAACGGACCGACCGCCACCAACCACTCGAAACGGACAGCGGGGCGGTGCGGCACCAGCCGCCCGCCCCGCCGCCGACCCGTCACCGGGCTCCGGCCGTCACCTCCCGGCCCCGTCGACCACCGCCGCCCATTCGTCCAGCAGCGCCTCGGTCGCCTCGTCGTCCGGGCCCTCGGCCCACAGGTGGGTGACCGCCTCGGCCGGGTCCGGCAGCACCAGCGTCCACCGCCCGTCCGCCTCGACGACCCGGACACCGTCCGTGGTGTCCAGCTGCCGGCTGCCGGCCGCCTCCACCACCGAACGCATGACCATGCCCTTCGCCGCCCACGGCGTCGCGATGTCCCGGCGGCGGATGTGCGCCTGCGGGATCCGCGCGTCGATCTGGCTCAGCGTGAGCTGGGTCCGGGCGACCAGCCCGACCAGCCGGACGAACGCCGCGGCGCCGTCCAGCACACCGCTGAACTCCGGCACGACGAAGCCGCCGCGCCCGTCCCCGCCGAACACCGTGCCCTCGGCGGCTGCCGCCTTCGCCAGGTCGTCCGGCGTGGTCGTGGTCCAGGTGACCTGCGTGCCGTGGTACGCCGCGACCTGCTCGGCGATCCGCGTCGTGGTCACCGGCAGCGCCACCTGACCGCTCCGCCGCTCGGCCGCGACCAGGTCCAGCAGGACCAGCAGCGCCCGGTCGTCGTCGATGACCCGGCCCAGCTCGTCCACGAAGGCCACTCGCTCGCCCACCGGGTCGAAGCGGACCCCGAAGGCGGCCCGGGACGACGCCACCAGCTCGCCCAGCCGGGCGAGCCCGGCGCGCCGCTCCTCGGCGTCCTCGGTGGGCCGGGACTCGTCCAGCCCGCTGGAGACACTGAGCGCCTCGACCCCGAGCCGACCGAGGATGCTCGGCAGGACGAGCCCGGCGCTGCCGTGCGCGGTGTCCACGACGACCTTCAGACCGGCCTCGCGCACCCCGGTGGTGTCGACGGCCCGCAGCAGGTTGCCCGCGTAGGAGTCGAAGACGCTGGACGGGAAGGTGAGGTCCCCGATCTCGCCGGGGAAGGCCCGGCGGTACTCCTGGCGCGCGTAGACCCGGTCGAGCTTGCGCTGCCCGGCCTGCGAGAGATCGGCCCCGCGCTCGTCGAAGAAGAGGATGTCCAGCGAGTCCGGCACCCCGGGCGTGGTCCGCAGGAAGATCCCGCCGGCACTGCCCCGGGCCGTGTGCTGCCGGGCCACCGGCATCGGCACGTTCTCCAGGTCGCGGACGTCGATCGCGCTGGTCTGCAACCCGGAGATCATCGCCCGCTTCAGGGCGCGCGCACCTCGCGAGTGGTCACGCGCGATGGTGACGGTCGCGCCCTTCTTCAGCGTCGTCGCGTACGCGCCGGCGAGCCGTACGGCCAGCTCGGGGGTGATCTCGACGTTCAGGATCCCGGAGACACCCCGCAGCCCGAACAGGTGCTCCTGCCCGCGGGACTCCCAGATCACCGAGGTGTTGACGACCGCGCCGGCCTCGATGGTCTTGAACGGGTAGACCCGGACGTTGGCCGCGATGATCGACTCCTCGCCGATCAGGCACTCGTCCCCGATCACCGCGCCGTCCTCGATCCGCGCGGCCCGCATGACATCGGTGTTCTTGCCGACCACACAGCCCCGCAGATTGCTCTGCGGCCCCACGTAGACGTTGTCGTGGATGACCGACCGGTGCAGGAACGCCCCGCGCTTCACGACCACGTTGCTGCCGAGCACGGTGTGTTCGCGGATCTCCACGCCGGCCTCGACCTTGGCGTAGTCCCCGATGTACAGCGGCCCGCGGAGCACCGCCTCCGGGTCGACCTCGGCGCCCTCGGCGACCCAGACCCCGGGAGAGATCTCGAACCCGTCGATCTCGACGTCGACCTTGCCCTCCAGGACGTCCGCCTGGGCCTTGCCATAGCTCTCGTGGGTGCCCACGTCCTCCCAGTAGCCCTCGGCGACGTACCCGTAGACCCGCTTGCCCTCCTTCAGCAGCTGCGGGAACACGTCACTCGACCAGTCGACGGACTCACCCGCCGCGACGTAGTCGAAGACCTCGGGTTCCATGACGTAGATACCGGTGTTCACCGTGTCCGAGAAGACCTGCCCCCAGGTCGGCTTCTCCAGGAAGCGCTCCACGCGCCCCTCGTCATCGGTGATCGTGATACCGAACTCCAGTGGATTCGGCACCCTGGTGAGACAGACGGTGACCAGTGCGTTCTTACTACGGTGAAACGCGATCAATTCAGAGAGGTCGAAGTCGGTCAGTGCGTCACCGGAGATCACCAGAAAGGAGTCGTCCTTCAGGGCGTCCTCGGCGTTCTTGACACTCCCCGCAGTGCCCAGTGGCGTCTCCTCGTTGGCATAGGTGAGATTCATGCCCAACTCTTCGCCGTCACCGAAGTAGTTCTTGACCAGTGAGGCCAGGAACTGGACGGTCACGACGGTGTCGGAGAGGCCGTGCCGCTTCAGCAGCCGCAGCACGTGCTCCATGATCGGCCTGTTGACCACGGGAAGCAGCGGCTTCGGCATGCTGGAGGTCATCGGGCGGAGTCGGGTGCCTTCGCCCCCCGCCATTACAACGGCTTTCATTACGGGTGCGTCCTCCTTCGCGGTGTGGACCCTGCAGGTCCATCAAACCGTTCCAGAGGGGGTCTACCCGGAAGATATCGTCCGACGCACCGTGTCGCCGTGGGACTTCTCTCAGATCCCGTCCCGGGATCGCGTCTCAGACAGTGGACGCGGAGGAGGCCGAGCTGCCCCGGATGATCTGGCGCGCCTGGACGGCGTAGAGAATGCCGGCCCACCAGTACAGGGCGGTCCCCCACCAGATGAAGGCCCAGCTCACGATCTCGGCCGGCCGGGCGATCCAGCTGTCCCCGGCGCCGAGCAGCAGAAGCGGAAACGCGTACATCAGATTGAAGGTCGCGGCTTTCCCCAGGAAACTCACCTGCAACGGCCCGTAGCCGTGCCGGTTGAGAAGGGGAAGGAGCGCGGCGATAAACAGCTCACGCGCAATCAGGATCGCCGTCAGCCACCACGGCAGGATCTCACGCCAGGTCAGGCCGAGGAGCGTGGAGAGCACGTAGAGCCGGTCCGCCAGCGGATCCAGCAGCTGCCCCACGCGGCTGATCTGCCCCCACCGGCGGGCGAGTTTCCCGTCCAGGTAATCACTGATACCGCTGAGCATCAGAATCAGCAATGCCCAGCCGTCGTTGTTCGGCCCGTCGAACACCGGCCAGAGGATCAGCCAGAGAAAGAGCGGAACACCGACCAGCCGGCCCATGCTCAGCAGGTTGGGGATGGTGAGGACGCGATCGGTCTGGACCCGCGTCTCCTGGACCTCCACCCGGGGGCCTCCTGTCATGTGTGGCAACTTCGCACGTTGACCTTACAACAGAAAAGCCCCCGCCCGGTTCCCCGGCGGGGGCTTCTCCATAAGAATTGTTCGGCGGCGTCCTACTCTCCCACAGGGTCCCCCCTGCAGTACCATCGGCGCTGTGAGGCTTAGCTTCCGGGTTCGGAATGTAACCGGGCG
>NZ_JBEXNT010000083.1:0-41977 GCF_040611255.1 Kitasatospora sp. NPDC002965
CCTTCACCCCCGCCATCGAGACCCTGCGCGGACTGCTGCTCGGCAGCGAGATCGGCCACAACGGGTGGCTCGCCGTCGCCTGGTGCCTGGGCCTCGCGGCGCTCGGCTACCGCTGGTCGACCTCGACGTTCAACCGCGACCCGAAGTAGCCGCCATGGCGGCACCCACCACCACCCGCCACTCGCCCCGCCCCGGGGCGGCGTACCCCGACACCCCGTCGGCCTGCGCCGCCCCGTCCGCGTTCCCGGCCGGACGGAGCGGGCAGCCACCGCCCCGCACGACGAATGCCGGCCTTCGAGACGAGTCCCGAAGGCCGGCATCGGAAGCCTGGGCCCCGGAGGCCGCACGCCGCGCACGGTGTCCGCCGCAGCGTGCGGGTCCGTCAGAGCAGGCCGAGGGCCGGCATCAGGTAGTAGAAGGCGAAGACGGCAGAGACCGCGTACATCGCGACCGGGACCTCGCGGCCACGCCCTGCGGCTAGGCGCAGGATGCAGAAGGTGATGAAGCCGAAGCCGATGCCGTTGGTGATGGAGTAGGTGAACGGCATCATCACGATGGTCAGGAACGCCGGGATCGCGATGGTGTAGTCGGCCCAGTCGATGTCCTTGATCGAGTTGGCCAGGATCAGGAAGCCGACGGCGACCAGGGCGGGGGTGGCGGCCTGGGCGGGAACCATGGTGGCGAGCGGGGTGAGGAACAGGGCCACCACGAAGAGGCCGCCCGTGACGATCGAGGCGAAGCCGGTGCGGGCGCCCTCGCCGACGCCTGCGGTCGACTCGACGAAGCAGGTGTTGGCCGAGGAGGAGGTCGCGCCGCCCGCGGCGGTGGCGATGCCGTCGATCATCAGGACCTTGTTGATGCCCGGCAGGTCGCCCTTCTCGTCCAGCAGGTGGGCCTCGTCGGCGACGCCGAGGATGGTGCCCATCGCGTCGAAGAAGCAGGACATCAGCACGGTGAAGACGAAGAGGACGCCGGTGAGGACGCCGACCTTCTCGAAGCCGCCGAAGAGGCTGACCTCGCCGACCAGGCCGAAGTCGGGGGCGGCGACCGGGTTGCCGGGCCAGGCCGGGACGGTCAGGCCCCAGTTGAGGGCCGGGATGTCGGCGATCTTGTCGATGACGACCGCGAGGCCGGTCATGACCGCGATCGAGACCAGGATCGCGCCGGGGACCTTGCGGACGATCAGCACCAGGGTGAGCAGCAGACCGAGCACGAAGATCAGGACGGGCCAGCCGAGCAGGTGGCCGCCGGTGCCGAGCTGGAGCGGGACGGTGGTGTGGGCGGCGTCCGGGATGCGGCTGACGAAGCCGGAGTCGACCAGGCCGACGAGGCTGATGAAGAGGCCGATGCCGATCGCGATGGCCTTGCGGAGGCCTAGCGGGACGGCGTTCATCACGCGCTCGCGCAGGCCGGTGGCGACCAGCAGCATGATCGCGAAGCCGGCCAGCACCACCATGCCCATCGCGTCGGGCCAGGTCATCTTGGGTGCGAGCTGGAGGGCGACGATGGTGTTGACGCCGAGGCCGGCGGCGAGGCCGATCGGGACGTTGCCGATGACGCCCATCAGCAGCGTGGTGAGGCCCGCGGTGAGCGCGGTGGCGGTGACCAGCTGGGCGCTGTCCAGGTGGGCGCCGTTCATGTCCGTGGCGCTGGCCAGGATGATCGGGTTGAGCACCAGGATGTACGCCATGGTGAAGAAGGTGGCGATGCCACCGCGGATCTCGCGCGGCAGGGTGGAGCCGCGCTCGCTGATCCGGAAGTAACGGTCCATCGCGCCGGACGGGGGCTTCGGCGCGTCGGAGGTGGGCTCGGGCGACTCGGCGGTCGGCTGGGCCACGGGCATGCTGCATCCTCTGGTGGGGGCTGAGGAGAGGGGGACCCACCCGGAGCGACGGTGGCCGGGCGGCCCGGTGGGACGGGCACGAAGCAAGGTGTTCTGAGCATGCCGCGGCCGACCGGGGACACAAGTATGAGTTCCCTGTTCGCTCCTACGCCATCTTCGCGCGTAGAACGAAGGGGTTTCCGGAAAGAAAGAGACAGCTGCGGCACGGAATCGGACAAGCGCCCGCCGCACCGTACCCTAGAGCCCATGCCGAAGACGCCGTTGCACCCCTCGCCCCCGTCGCTGGAGGCCAACGACGTCGCCATCGTCGGCGGCGGCACGGTGGTGTGGTTCGTCGCCTTCCTGGTACTGCTGCCCTTCTGGGGCACCCTCTCCGACCACGGCCACGGCAACTGGCCCTGGATCTGCCTGGCCGGCAGCGGCCTCGGCCTGATCGGCCTCTGGTACTGCCGCGCCCGCCGGGACGCCATCGCCCGCAGCCGGGCCGCCGAGGCCCGGGCGCAGGCCCCGAACGGGAACGGCGCGGACCCGGCCACCCGGTCGGACTGAATAGTCCTTTAGTAGCACGCATCGGACATAAGGCACCCGTAGAGTCGGTGCCATGACGCAGCCTGCCCAGCCTGCCGAGGACCGGCCCACCGAGGAGAAGCCCGAAGGCGCGCACCCGCTCGGGCTGCTGCCCGGCCGGCGCGGCGGCCTGACCGCCGACGAGGTGGCCGAGCGGGTCGCCCGCGGCGAGGTCAACGACGTCCCGGTCCGCTCCAGCCGCTCGGCCAAGGAGATCGTCCGGGCCAACGTCTTCACCCGGTTCAACGCGATCATCGGCGTGATGTTCGGGATCATCCTGATCGTCGGCCCCCTCCAGGACGGCCTCTTCGGCCTGGTCATCGTCGCCAACACGGCGATCGGCATCATCCAGGAGCTGCGCGCCAAGAAGACCCTGGACAGCCTCGCGCTGATCGGCGAGGCCAAACCCCAGGTCCGCCGGGACGGCACCGTCCAGCAGCTCGCGGTCGGCGAGATCGTGCTGGACGACACCGTGCTGCTCGGCATCGGCGACAAGGTGATCGTCGACGGCGAGGTCACCGAGGCGGACGGCCTGGAGATCGACGAGTCCCTGCTCACCGGCGAACCGGACCCGGTCCTCAAGCAGCCCGGCGACCAGGTGATGTCCGGCAGCTTCGTGGTGGCCGGTGCCGGCGCGTTCACCGCCACCAAGGTCGGCCGCGAGGCGTACGCCGCACAGCTGGCCGAGGAGGCGAGCCGGTTCACCCTGGTGAAGTCGGAGCTGCGCAGTGGCATCGACAGCATCCTGCGGTTCATCACCTGGCTGCTGGTGCCCACCGCGATCGGTCTGATCATCAGCCAGCTCGCGGTGGAGGGCCGGGACTGGAAGGAAGCGGTCCGCCGGATGGTCGCCGGGATCGTGCCGATGGTGCCCGAGGGACTGGTGCTGCTGACCTCGGTGGCCTTCGCGATCGGAGTGGTCCGGCTGGGCCGCAAGCAGTGCCTGGTGCAGGAGCTGCCGGCGATCGAGGGGCTGGCCCGGGTGGACACCGTCTGCCTGGACAAGACCGGCACCCTCACCGAGGGCGGCATGGACGTCGTCGACCTGCGCCTGATCGAGACCGGTCCCGACGGGAGCGACCCGGACCGGGAAGGCCGGGGCCCGGTCGGGCGGAGCATCACGGGCACCGGGGACGGCCAGGACGGCCCCGACGCCCGGGACGGTCTGGACGACCGCGGCACCGTCAAGGAGATCGTCAAGCAGGCGCTGGGCATGATGGCCGGCGCCGACGCCCGCCCCAACCCGTCGATGCGCGCCGTGATCGACGCCTACGGCGACGGCAGCGGCGAGCGGAGCGGCGGCTGGCGGGTCATCGAGGCGATGCCCTTCTCCTCCGCCCGCAAGTGGAGCGGCGTGCAGTTGCTGGAGCCGCAGGGCGGCGAGGCCACCTGGCTGCTCGGCGCGCCGGACGTGCTGCTGCCGGCCGGCCACCCGACGCTCGCCGAGGTGGACGAGCTGGGCACCCAGGGCCTGCGGGTGCTGCTGCTCGGGCGCACGCCCACCCCGCTCGACGCCCCCGACCCGGCCGCCGGCCTCCGGCCGCTCGCCCTGGTGGTGCTCCAGCAGCGGCTGCGCGACGACGCCGCCGACACCCTGCGCTACTTCGAGAGCCAGCGCGTCCAGGCCAAGGTGATCTCGGGCGACGCCGCCGTCTCGGTCGGCGCGGTCGCCGCCCACCTCGGGCTGCCCGGCGCCGACCACCCCTTGGACGCGCGCACCCTGCCCACCGACCCGGAGGCGTTCGCCGACGCCGCCGAGCGGACCACCGTCTTCGGCCGGGTCAGCCCGCAGCAGAAGCGCGAGCTGGTCGGCGCCCTGCAGTCGCGCGGCCACACCGTGGCGATGACCGGCGACGGTGTCAACGACGTGCTGGCGCTCAAGGACGCGGACATCGGCGTGGCGATGGGCACCGGCAGCGACGCCACCAAGGCGGTCGCGCAGATCGTGCTGCTCGACGACTCGTTCGCGACCATGCCCTCGGTGGTCGCCGAGGGCCGGCGGGTGATCGGGAACATCGAACGGGTCGCCGGGCTCTTCCTGGTGAAGACGGTCTACTCGGTGCTGCTCGCCCTGCTGGTGATCTTCACCCATTCGCCGTACCCGTTCCTGCCCAGGCACTCGACCGTGCTCTCCACGCTCACCATCGGCGTGCCGGCCTTCTTCCTGGCACTGGCGCCCAACAACGAGCGGGCCCGGACCGGCTTCGTCCGGCGGGTGCTCCGGCTGGCGATCCCCGGCGGCATCATCGCCGGTACAGCCACCTTCACCGCGTACGCACTGGCCCGTGCGGACCATGCGACCGACCTCGAATCGGACACCAGCGTCGCCACCCTGACGCTCTTCCTGGTCGCCATCTGGGTGCTGGCGATCGTGGCCCGGCCGTACAACTGGTGGCGGCTGCTGCTGATCGGGACGATGGGCGGGGCGTTCGCCCTGGTCCTGACCGTGCCGTGGCTCTCCGACTTCTTCCAGCTCTCGCTGTCCGGCACCCGGGACCCGTGGATCGGCGTCGGGATCGCGCTGATCGCCGGAATTCTGCTGGAAGTGACCTGGCGCATCATGCGACGCAGGACGGATGATTGACCGCACTCAACGGATCGAGCCCGAACGGGGGGGGTTCCGCATGGCGCGCAGGGGTGGGGAGTTGGAGGCGTTCACCGCCTTCCTGGGCGGCCTGCTGGCGACCGGTCTGCTGGCCCTGGCGCTGGTGGGGGTCGGCACGCTCGCCGGTGTCGACGCCGGACCGCGGCTGGTGAAGGTGGCGACGGCCCTGCTCGGCGCGGTCTGGGTGGTCGTGACGCTGGGGATCTACCTGCGACTGATCGCGCGCGGCCGGACCCGCTCCGGCACCCGCTCCTGAAACGCCGGAACGGGTGCGGGAACAGCTGCGGGACCGGACACCGGAACGGGCCCGGGCGGCGACCCTGGCGGCGACCCGGGCGCCGGAGCAGGCCCGACCGGGCCGCCCCGCTCAGCCCTCGAAGTCCCGGGCCGCGGAGAGCTCGTAGGCCCGGTCGGGCTCGCTGAGCGCGGCCAGCACCTCGAACCGCCGGTGCCACTGGCCCACCGACCAGGCGAGCCCTGCGGCCAGCCCTTCCGGAGTGGCGGCGTGCAGCAGACCGGGCACCGGCGGGACCTCGAACTCGTCGTCCTCGTCGGCCTCTTCGGCCGACTCCGGGTCGTACGGCGCCTCGGGTGCGTCCGCCCCGGTGTCCCAGCGCCAGTCGACGGCGGCCTCGCCGCCGTCCGGGCCGACCACCAGCAGCTCCTCGTGCTCCTCGTAGGCGACCGGACAGCCGGGCAGCAACTCCCGCACCACGGCCGGCACCCGGTGCAGCGCGCCCTCGGAGAGCACCCGCCCGCCGGCCACCTCGCTGGCCAGCGAGACGTGCAGCCGCTCGGCGAGGTCGGCCGCCAGCGCCGGAGCCACCGGCAACAACGCGTGGTCGTGCAGGAGTTGAACCAGGTCGGGGGCGTCCGCGACGACCGCGTCGGCAGCGTCCACGATCACCGTCCGCGACGGGCGGCGGCCGGTGGAGCGGTCCAGCGGCGGCAACGCCCGTACCACGTCGAGCGGTTCGATCCGCTCGACCGGCACGCGGGCCAACGCACTGTGGATGCCGTGCAGTTGGCGGTGCCCGACCTCGGCCTCCGGGTCGGCGAGCCGGTCCAGCACCTCGTCCGGCCCGTGCGGCTCGGCCAGCAGCGCCGTCAGCGTCGTGCGGACGCCCAGCGCGTGCAGGAACTGTTCGTCGAGCGCGGTCCGCGCCTCGTCGTAGAGGCCGCGGAGCAGCGGGTCGGCGCCTGCCGCGCGCAGCCCGGCCGGCTCCCGGCCGTCCAGCACCGGGTGGTCACGCAGCCACCAGGCGGTGTACGGCGGCAGGTCGGCGTACGAGCCGTCGGGCAGCAGGGTGCGGACGGGGGTGACCACGGCGTCCCGGTACGGCGGCCGGGCGAGCGCGGCCAGCGCCTGCGGCCACGCGTCGTCCTCCACCAGATCGAGGTCGCGGACGGCCAGCAGCTCGGCGGCGACCGGTGGGAGGCCCGTCGGGTTGCCCGCGTCGGCGTTCAGGACCTCCAGCACGTCCTCGGCCCACTCGGCGAGGCCGTCCGGCGCCTCGTCGATCAGGCCGGTGGGGTGACCGCCGGCCGCCCGGTCGGCGGGCGCGGTCGGGTCGAGCCGCTCCAGGTCGTCCGGGTCGAGCACCACGTCCTCGGCGCGGACCAGCACGAAGTCGGCCAGCACACCGACGGCGGTGAGCACCTCGGGGCCCCAGCGCTCCAGCAGGTCGTCGTCCACCCAGCCGGCGTCGTCCTCCCGGGCCAGGGCGGCGAACGGGCTGTCCGGGAGCACGAGTTCGCCCGCACGGGCCGGCTCGCCCTCGTCGTCGAGCAGCGCGAGGCGGCCCAGCCAGGGGTGCTCGCCCACGGCCGGGGCGGCCGCCTTGACCAGGGCCAGGACGGCATCGGCGAGGTCCGCGGCGGCGTCCGGGTCGTCCTCGGCCACCTCGTAGGAACGCGCGACGGCCGCCCGCACCTCGGGGGTGTCCAGGACCCCGGCCGGGGTGGCGGCGCCGGCCCCGAGCTTGGCCAGCAGCGGGTGCGCGGCCTCGGAGTGGGCGAGCCGGAGGTCGAGCACGGCCAGCGCGCCGGCCAGCGACTCGGGGTAGCCGGGGAACGCCGCCCAGTCGGCGTCGTCGGAGGGCAGCAGGACGCGGCGCGGACCGGTGACGGTCCGTCCGTCGGCGAGCGGGACGGGCAGCGCGCCGAGCGCCTCCGGGTCGGCCCCGCCGAGCGCCGCGTAGAGGTTCCGCCACCAGGCCGGCTCGCGGTCCAGGCCACCGAGCTGGTCGACCACCTCGGCGAGCGGCACCCGGCGCACGTTCAGCACCCGCAGTTCGGTCCGGCGCTCCAGGCCGGCCGGCAGCAGGCCGGGGAAGATCGGCGCCAGCGCCTCGACCACCGAGCCGTCCGCGCCTTCCAGCAGCGTCGCGTCGCGGGGGCGCAGCGCGGGCGTCCCCTGCGCGACCGGCGCCGGGTGGGGCAGGAACGGCGTGCCGGGCAGCCGGGAGAGGATCGCGGCGCGCAGCGCGTTGTCCAGCGCTCCCTGGCCGAGCGGCCCGGGGACGAGCCCGAGCGAGCCGAGGTCGCCGCCCCGGGAGCGCAGCAGGTCGGCGTAGCAGTCGGCGGCGCGCTCGGTGAGGAAGTCGGCGAGCGGGCCCGGGGCGACGTGCCGGCGGGTGGAGTCCAGCGGGTAGGAGGCGATCAGCAGCGCGGGCAGGCCGAGCGGCTCGTCGCTGGGCGTGGGCGCGTGCAGCACCGGGTCGACCCCGGGCGCCTGCGGGGTGCCCTCGGGGTCGACCGGAACGGCCCAGGTCACCGTCCAGTACGGGCGGGAGCGCTCCTCGGTGGGACGGTCGGCGAGCAGGGCCGCGTCCAGGGAGCCGGAGGCGCCGGCGGTCTGCCAGACGGTCCGTCGCAGCCTGCCGCCCGCGTCGTCGGTGACGGTCACCTCGGTGACGCCGTCCGGACGCGGCTCGGCGGCGCTGCGGGTGAGGACGCGGGTGCTGTCCGGGGTCTCCACGACGATCTCGGAGAGGCCCGCGAGGGTCAGCAGCAGGGCGTCGTCGACGGCGGCCAGCAGACGACGGGTGAGGTCCTCGGCGGCCGCGTCGCGCAGCGGCAGGACGACCACCGTGTCGTAGCCGTCGGGCGCCGGGCCCTCGGCCGCGAACGGCAGCCGCAGCAAAGGCACATGACCGTCCCTCCGGCGCAGCTCCTCGGTGAGTGCGGGCTGGGCCTCGGCCAGCGAGCGGGCCTCGCCGAGCGACCAGCGCACGCCGCCGGCCGCGCCGAGCACGGCGGGTTCGTCGGTGACGGCGAGGACGGCGGCGAAGCCGACGCCGAACCGGCCGACGGTGGGCCGGCCCCCGGCCTCGGAGTCGCGCTTGGAGGAGGCACGCAGGGTGGAGAGCGACTCGACGGCGGCGGCGTCCAGCGGCGCGCCGGTGTTGGCGGCGGCCAGCACGCCGTCCGCCAGGGTGAGCCTCAGCCGGCCGGGGGCGCCGCCCGCGCGGGCCGCGGCGTCGGCGGCGTTCTGCGCCAACTCGACCACCAGCCGGTCGCGGTAGCCGCCGAGCGCGAGCTCCTCCTCGGCGTTGGCGTCCTCCCGGAACCGGGCCGGGGAGGCGGCCCAGGCGTCCAGCACACGGCGGCGCAGACCGGCGCTGCCGAAGTGGTCCGCGAGGTGCTCGTCCATTCCGCTGCCGATGATCCGAGGTTCCACTGGACCTGCCGCCTTCCGCCGCCCTGTACTTCGTACGGGGCATTGTCCCCCGCCCGGGGACCCCCGGCCGACCGGGGTGGGTGCGCACCGGTGCCGTGGCGCGGTCCGGGCCGATCAGGAGGGGTGCGACGGCGTCCGGCGGTGCGGGGCGGTCCGGCGCCGGGAGCGTGTCCGCCGGCACGGAGGCGTCCGGACGGGCCCGTACGACGGCGTCCGGCCCCGCCCGGGTGGGCGGGGCCGGACGCGGAAAGCCGTCGGGCTCAGGAGTGGCCGAGCTCCTCGGCCGGGGCGTCGGGCTCCACGGAGCCGGAGGTGCGGTCGGGGTGCAACTGCATCGGCTCGACGACCAGCTCGTCCAGGATCAGCTCGGACGGCGCCGGCGGGGCCGGGATGACCGCCGCCTCGGAGTGGCCGCCGCAGCCGTACGCGAAGGAGACGATCTGGCCGTCGGCCGGACCGAACTCGTTGCCGCAGGCGCCGAACGCCTGGCCGAGCGTGCCACCGATCGGGATCAGGAAGCCGCAGCTGACGCAGGAGGCCGGGGCCGACTGCGCCATCGGGGTCTGCGAGCCGTGCGCCTTCTCCCAGCGGTCGGCCGCCAGGTGCAGGCCGAGCCGGGAGAGCACCCGGCTGCGGCCCAGGCCGAGCTCGTCGGCGACGGCGCCGATCTGGGCGCGGGCCGGGGCGGGCTCGACGTGCGGGTCGCTGACCACCACGTCCTCCTGGGCGACCTGGGCCACCACGGAGTTCGGCGCGGGCTCGTCCTCGCCGGTCCAGCCCGGTTCGAGGCGCAGGTCGTCGGCGTCGGTGGGGAGCAGGTCGCCGGGTCCCATGTCACCCGGACGCAGCCGCTCGCTCCACGGCACCCACTGCGGGGCGAGGATCGCGTCGGAGCCGGGCAGCAGCACGACCTCGTCCAGCGTCACGTTCTTGGCCCGCGGGGCGCGCGCCACGGTGACCGCCCAGTGCCAGCCGCGGTAGGCCGCGTCGAGGCACTCGAAGGTGTGGGTGACGACACGGTCGGCCTCCGCCTGGACGCCGAGGTGCGCTCCCACGGTTTCCGTGCCGACCGCCTCTTCCGCAGCCTGGCGGGCGAGTTCGACGGCCTCGGCACAGAGCCGATCAGGGGTACGGCTTCGCATCGCAGCACTCACGGCGTCGATTCTCTCCCAGTTCTTCTGTCACCCACGGCGTGTTGCCTGTCCGTCGCGGCTCGGTGTCCCTCGTCCATTCTGCGCGACCGCGGCCCGCCTCGGATACCGGCCGCGCCGCTCGCCGGGTCCGACGGGCGCCGGCCGATCGCTCGGGCGGACCCTGGGCAGGCTACCCGTCGGTCGGCCACCCGGCACAGTCCGGGGCCGTCCCTGTGCCGGGACGGCGGTGCGCGAAAGCGCCGGAGAGCGGTACCCGCCGTGCTCACGGACCGTGCCCGGCCGCGCCGCGCGGAGCGGAATCTCGCGTTGCCTTCCCGATTCTGGGGCAGGATGGCCTTGTGGCGGACGAAAAACCGTCGCAGCACGTACTGCGCCCCTCGCAGGCCGGCAGCCCCGACGAGGCGAACGCCGTGCCGCGACAGCAACCCCCGGTCCACGGTGCGGGCGAACCGCAACCGGTGGACTCCTCCACGACGCCCGCTCCCGCGTCCGGCCCCGTCGCCTCGCCCGCCGACTCACACCCCGACCCGCATCCCGACGCCGCCGACGCACCCGGGGACCTCACGGACACCGGGACGTCCGGGGCGGCCGTGGATCTCCGGAAGGCCGCCGGCACCCCCGAGGTCGAACAGCAGACCGGACAGCAGACCGGACAGACCGGACCGGGAGAGGAACCGGAGGAGGAGGACGGGGAGCGGCGCCGCAACTTCCTGGTCCGCACCGCCTCCGCCGCCGGCTCCCGCACCGGCAAGATGGTGCACGGCACCGGCCGCCGGATCCGTCGGGCCACCTCCGCCGAGGGCGCCGGCGAGTCGGGCCTGGCCAAACTGATCGAGCTGCACGCGCTGAACTCCTTCGGCGACATGCTGATCACCGTCGCGCTGGCCTCCACCATCTTCTTCTCCGTCCCGACCGGCGAGGCCCGCGGCCGGGTGGGGCTCTACCTGCTGATCACGATGGCCCCGTTCGCCCTGCTCGCCCCGGTGATCGGCCCGCTGCTGGACCGTCTGCCGCACGGCCGACGGGCCGCCATGGCGATGTCGATGCTGGCCCGGGCGGTGCTCGCCTGGACGATGGCCGGCGTGGTGACCGGCGGCGGACTGGCGCTCTACCCGGAGGCCCTGGGCGTGCTGGTCGCGTCCAAGGCGTACGGCGTGGTGCGCAGCGTGGTGGTGCCCCGGCTGCTGCCGAGCCGGCTGTCGCTGGTGAAGGCGAACTCCCGGGTCACCCTGGCCGGGCTGCTGGCCACCATGGTGGCTGCGGGGGTGGGCGGTCTGCTGCACCTGATCGGGCCGGGCTGGCCCCTGCGCGGGGCGTTCCTGGTGTTCGTGGCGGGCACCCTGATGGCCTTCCACCTGCCGCACAAGGTGGACTCGGCCAAGGGCGAGCAGCGGGCCGTCCTGCACGCCGAGGAGCACGGGCCGGGGCACCACGGCGTGCTGCACGGCAAGGCGGACGAGCCGGCGCCCGCCGACCAGCGGCCCAAGGCGTCGCTGCGCACCGTCGGACCGTCGGTGATCCTGGCGCTGCGCGCGATGTCGGCGCTGCGCTGGCTGGTGGGCTTCCTGGTGATGTTCCTGGCGTTCCTGCTCCGCGAGGAGCCGATCGGCAGTCTCCAGCCGACCCTGGCGCTCGGGATCGTGGCGCTGGCCGCCGGAACGGGCAACGCGCTGGGTTCGGTGCTCGGCGCCATGCTGCGCACCCGCGGCCCGGAGGTGACGGTCACCGCGATGCTGCTGCTGGCCGGCTGCGCCACGGCCGCGGCCGCGCTCTGGTACGGCGCGGTGACGGTGGTGCTGGTCGCCGGGGCCTCCGGGGTGGCGGCGTCGCTGGGCAAGCTGTCGCTGGACGCCCTGATCCAGCGGGACGTCCCCGAGTCGGTGCGGACCTCCGCCTTCGCCCGGTCGGAGACGCTGCTGCAGATGTCCTGGGTGGTCGGCGGCGCGGTCGGCATCCTGCTGCCGCTGAACGGGGCGCTGGGGCTCTCGGTGGCGGCGGCCGTGGTCGGCGCGGTGCTGCTCTGGACGGTCCGCTCGCTCTTCCGGGTGGGGTTGCGACACCGCTCGACCGCGCCCCGGGTGGCGTGAGGCGCCCCGGCGCGCCCCGGGGTGACGCGGCACGCGCGGGCCCCTCGGGTGCCGCGGGCGCCCCGCACCGGCCGAGGCACAACACGCGGTTGCCGACCCCCGCGTAGCGTGATCGGGAAAGCCCGGTAGCCTCTGACGCATGAGCCTCAGCACCCGTGTCATCGCCGCCCTCGGCGCCGTCGTCGTGATCGGCGCCGGCACGGTCGGCGGGTCCATCGCGTTCGCGTCCGGCCAGCACGAGATCAGCGACCACCGCGTGACCCTGACGGTCGGCAACTCCTCGTTCGCGGCGGACCCGTTCTGCTTCAACGACGGCAGCCCGCTGACCGACCTGCAGCAGGAGGAGTGCCAGGACAAGGCCGCCAAGGCCCTGGAGAGCGGCACGCTTCCCAAGTCGGACGTGGTCGTCAGCGACCGGATCGGCGTCGGTGTGAGCCCGGAGGTGGCCGACCGCGGCTGGTGGGCCAACACCAACGGCGGCCAGCAGGGCTCCGGCGGCCGGTTCATCCTGGCCTCGGCGGCCAAGGACACCACCTACTCGGGCTCGGTCCCCGCCAGCAAGGCGCTCAACGCCTCGGGCAAGACCCTGATCACCGTGGTGGAGACCGACCCGGACCAGCCCGAATCGATCTACGGCGTCTGGTACTTCCAGCTGAACACCCAGGACAGCTGACGGCCGTCCGGTGACGGCACGACTTCCCGACGAGCAGTCGGGCCCCGCGCGGGCCCGGCTGCTCGTCGTCGTCGCGGTGGCCCCCGAAGCCGAGGCCGTGCTGCGCGGTCTGACCGCGGCCGGCGCCTGCGCGTCCCCCTCCGCTCCCGCGACGGCTCAGGCGGCCACTCACGCGACCGCTCACGCATCCGCGGGTCCGGCGGCTCCCGCAGCCCCCGACGTGCGGTGGCCCGGCGGCGCACCAGACCGGGTCGAGCACCCGTCGGGCGTGACGGTCGACGTGCTGGCCGGCGGGGTCGGCCCCGCCGCCGCCGCAGCGGCCGCGGCCACCGCCCTCACCGCCGCCCGTTACGACCTGGTGGTCTCCGCCGGGATCGCCGGCGGCTTCGCCCCGCAGGCGCCGGTCGGCGCGACCGTGATCGCCGAGCACATCGTCGCCGCCGACCTGGGCGCGGAGACCCCCGAGGGCTTCGCCGACGTCACCGAGCTGGGCTTCGGAACCGTCCGGCACACCCCCGCCCCGGCCGCCGTGGCCCTCGCGGCCGAGGCGCTGGCCGCCGTCGCCGGCACCGTCCTCACCGGCCCCGTCCTCACCGGCACCGTGCTGACCGTCTCCACGGTGACCGGCAGCGCCGGGCGGGCCGCCGAGCTGGCCGCCCGCCACCCGCGGGTGGCGGCCGAGGCGATGGAGGGGTTCGGGGTCGCCGAGGCGGCGGCCCGGCACGGGGTGCCGGTGTTCGAGCTGCGCACCGTCTCCAACCCCGTGGGCCCCCGCGACCGGGCGGCCTGGCGGATCGGCGACGCGCTGGCCGCGCTGGAGCGCGCCTTCGCCGCGCTCCCCTACCCCGAACTGCTGACATCCTGCCGGAACGCGTCGAAGGAGGCCGGCCGTGGCTGAACGGCTGAGCATCGCCTACTCGCCCTGCCCCAACGACACCTTCGTCTTCCACGCCTGGGCGCACGGACGCGTCCCGGGCGCGGACGTCCCCGAGGTCACCTTCGCGGACATCGACGTCACCAACGGCCTGGCCGAACGCGGCGAACTGGACGTCCTCAAGGTCAGCTACGCGGCGCTGCCCTGGGTGCTGGACGAGTACACGCTGCTGCCCTGCGGCGGCGCGCTCGGGCGCGGCTGCGGCCCGCTGGTGCTGACCCGCCCGGACAGCGGCGACGACCTGAGCGGGAAGACGGTCGCGGTGCCCTCCGAGCGGTCCACCGCCTACCTGCTGTTCCGGCTCTGGGCCGCCACGGCGGTGCCGGGCGGCCTGGGCGAGGTCGTCGTCCTGCCGTTCCACGAGATCATGCCCGCCGTCCGGGACGGCCGGGTGGACGCCGGACTGGTCATCCACGAGGCCCGGTTCACGTACCGGGACTACGGCCTGCACTGCCTCGCCGACATGGGCGAGGTCTGGGAGCGGGAGACCGGCCTGCCGATCCCGCTCGGCGCGATCATCGCCAGGCGTTCACTGGGCGCCGAGCGGCTGCGGGCGCTCACCGAGGCGATCCGTACCTCCGTCCGGCAGGCCTGGGACGACCCGGCCGCCAGCCGGGAGTACGTGCTGGCGCACGCCCAGGAGATGGACCCGGCCGTCGCCGACCAGCACATCGCGCTGTACGTGAACGAGTTCACCGCGGAGCTGGGCGAGGAGGGTCACGCCGCCGTGCGCGCGCTGCTCACCCGGGCCGCAGCCGAAGGGCTGGTGCCCCCGCTCGGCCCGGGTGCGCTGGACTTCTAGGGCGACGCCCGGAGCTCCCCCGACACTCCGCACGGCCGGACCCCGCACTCCCCGGGGCCCGCGTCCTCCGGGCCCCGCGTTCTCCGGGGCCCGGGACGCCCTACACGTCGAACTGTTCCGCCACCCCGCGCAGCAGCACCGCCAGCTTCTGCCCGGCCGGCTTGGCCGGGTACCGGCCGTGCTGGAGACCGGGCAGCACCGCGTCCATCATCGTGATGAGGTCCTGGACGAGCGCCGCCATGTCGTCGGGGCTCTTCCGCTGGGCGGCGGCCACCGACGGCAGCGCCTCCAGCAGCTGGACCTGCATCGCCTGGTCGCCGCGGTGACCGGCGACCACGCCGAACTCGACCCGCTGGCCCGGCTTCAGCGACGTGATACCGGCGGGCAGCGCCTTGGTGTGGACGAAGACGTCGCCGCCGTCGTCTCGCGACAGGAAGCCGAAGCCCTTCGTCTCGTTGAACCACTTGACCTGGCCGGTGGGCATCTCGAACAGTCCTCGATATGGGTGTGAGGGATCCTCGGCCCTGGCCGGGGATCACGGGGTGGTGGGTGGGCGGACCGACCTTGGGGGGACGCGCCGACGAGGCGCGTACGGTCAGCACGCTGTAGAGAGCAGACTAACGGTCCGTCACTGTCTCATCCGCGTTCCGCGAAAGATCCGTACGGAGCTCCGGCGACCGCGGGCGACCGGGTACCGGCATGGCCGGGGCGCGGCTCGGCGCTTTCCACAGGCTCACACCCCCGGTCCAAGAGAGCGGGGCGCACGGGTGCGCCCCTCGGCACAGCCTGCATACCCCCGCCCAACAGGGATCAAAACTCCCAGCGCCCGGAAAACTGCGCAACGTGACGGGACCGCCGGTCCGCGGAACGACCCCGCAGGCCGGGGCCGGGGCGACGACCTGCGGGCCTCTGCGAGACTGGGGCGACAGCCGACCCCGCAGAGGAGCAAGCCCAGTGAGCAGCCAGAGCGCCGACCGCGGCGATGCCTACGTCAAGGCCGGAGCGATCGTCTTCGGGCTCGGGGCGCTCGCCACCCTGGTGACCTTCGTCCCGCTCTTCCTCGATCTGACGCCGCTGCCGTCGGCCGCGTACTGGCTGAGCATGCTGATGCCGCTGGGTTTCCTGCTCGCCCTGAGCGGGCTGCTGCTCTCCGCGCGGGACCAGCGCCGGCGGGCGCGCGCCGGGGCCTGACGACCCCGGGCGGGCGCGCCCCGGCGGTGGTCCGCCGTCAGCGCCCCGCGAGGTGCCCGGCCAGCCACGCCGGGAACTCGGTGAGGTCGGCCAGCACCACGTCCGCGCCCGCCGCCAGCAGCTCCGCCGCGCTGTACGGACCGGTGGCCACGCCGACCGCGACCGCGTCCGCGTGCCGGGCGCCCCGGATGTCGCCGAGGTGGTCGCCGACGTAGACGCCGGCGCCGTGCTCGCGCAGCGCGTCGCCCTTGGTCTCCGCCCAGAGGTCCCCGACCAGCGCGTCCGCGTGCAGACCGGCGTGGTCGAGGTGGAGCCGGGCGTTCGGCTCGTACTTGCCGGTGATCACGGCGACCCGGCCGCCGTACGAGCGGACCGCGTCGACGGCGGCGTGTGCGCCGGGCAGCGCGACGGTCGGGGCGAAGGCGTGGTCCCGGTAGAGCGTGCGGTACCGGTCCGCGACCGCGTCCAGGCCCTCCTCCGGGAACCAGTTGCGGAGCTCGTCCAGGAGCGGCGGCCCGAGCCGGGTGACCACCAGGTCGGCATCGATGTAGGTGTCGGTCTCGGCGGAGAGCGCCAGGTAGGTGGCCCGGATGCCGGGCCGGGTGTCCAGCAGCGTCATATCGAGGTCGAAACCGACGGTGAGCGGGGCGTCCGGGGTCGCAGGCATGCCGCCAGGCTATCCAACCCTCCGGAGCGGGCCCCGAGAGCCGTCGGACCGGACGATTTGCCCCGGCTTCTCCGTGGAACTTAGGTTTGCCTGAGCTATCGGCGAGAGAGAGCCATGACCGACACCACCGCGCCCGGCAAGCAGCGACTGCTGCGCCGCCGAATACTCTGGCTCGCCGCCGCACTGACCGTGCTGGTCGCCGCGGCACTGCTGAGCCTCGCGGTCGGCAGCCGCACCATCCCCTTCGGCGAGACCGTCGACGCCCTGCTGCACGGCGGGGACACCACCAACGCCGTCGTCGTCCGCGAGCTGCGGGTGCCGCGGACGGTGGTCGGCCTCGCGGTCGGCGCGGCGCTCGGTCTGGCCGGCGCCGTCATGCAGGGCATCACCCGCAACCCCATCGCCGACCCGGGCATCCTCGGCGTCAGCCAGGGCGCGGCGGCCGGTGTCGTGGTGGCGATCTCGGCGTTCGGGATCTCCACGCTCACCGGGTACGTCTGGTTCGGCTTCGCCGGCGCGGTGGTCGCCACCGTCCTCGTGTACGGGCTGGCGGGCCGCGGCCGGGGCGGGGCGACCCCGATCAAGCTGGCGCTGGCCGGCTCCGCGATGTCCGCGTTCATCGCCTCGCTCAACACGCTCGTCCTCACCACCGACGCGGCCGCGATGGACCAGTTCCGGTTCTGGCACGTCGGCTCGCTGTCCGGCCGCACCTCCGACGTGGCCTGGCAGCTGCTGCCGTTCCTGCTGGTCGGCACGGTGCTGGTGTTCTCGGTGGCGCGCGGGCTGGACGCGCTGGCGCTCGGCGACGACACCGCCAAGGGGCTCGGCGCCAGGACCGGGACGGTCCGGGCCGTCGGCGCGCTCGGCGCGACCGTGCTGACCGGTTCGGCGGTCGCCGCGGCCGGCCCGATCGCCTTCGTCGGCCTGGCCGTGCCGCACGCCGCCCGGGCGGTCGCCGGCGCCGACCACCGCTGGGTGCTCACCTTCTCCGCCGTGCTCGGCCCGGCGCTGCTGCTGCTCGCCGACGCGTTCGGCCGGGTCCTCTTCCCGCCGTCCGAGGTGCCGGCCGGGGTGATGACCGCGCTGGTCGGGGTGCCGGTGCTGGTCGTACTGGTCCGGCGGCGGAAGGTGGTCGCGGCATGAGCGCCGTCTCCCTGCCCGGCTACACCGTGCTGCGCGCCGGGCGGGCCTCGTTCCTCCTGCACCGGCGCTCGGCCACCGCCGTCCTGGGCCTGCTGCTGGTGCTGGCCGCCACCGTCGTCGCCTCGCTCTGCCTGGGCGAGTCCACCGTCGCGCCGGGCGAGGTGGTGAAGGTGGTGCTGGGGCGGCCCAGCCCGCACGAGCTGGTGGTCGGCGAGTTCCGGCTGCCCCGGGTGGTGGTGGGCCTGCTGGTCGGCACCGCGCTCGGCCTGGCCGGCGCGCTCGTCCAGACCGTCGCCCGCAACCCGCTGGCCAGCCCCGACGTGGTCGGCGTCTCCTGGGGCGCGACGGCGACGGTGGTCGGCCTGATGGCGTACGGCGTGGTCGGCTCCGCCGGTGAGGTGCCGTACGCGGCGGTGGGCGGCGGACTGGCCGCCGGCCTGCTGGTGTACCTGCTGGCCTGGCGGCGGGGGCTGCACGCGCAGCGTTTCGTCCTGATCGGCATCGGCATCTCGGTCGCGCTCTCCTCCCTCACCTCCGTCTTCCTCACCAAGGGCGACGGCTTCCAGGCGCAGGCCGCCAAGGTGTGGATGACCGGCAGCCTCAACGGCTCCGGCTACGACCAGGCGGGCCCGCTCGGCTGGGTGCTGCTCGCCGCCCTGCCGGCGGCGCTCTGGGCGGCGCGGGCGCAGCGGTCGATCTCCTTCGACGACGCCACCGCCGTCGGGCTGGGCCTGCGGCTGGACCGGATCCGGCTCGGCATGGCGCTGCTCGGCATCGTGCTCGCCTCCTGCGCGGCGGGAGCGGCCGGCCCGGTGGACTTCGTCGCGCTGATGGCCCCGCAGATCGCGCTGCGGCTGGCCCGCTCGGCGCAGATCCCGCTGTTCTGCTCGGCGCTGACCGGTGCGCTGGTCGTCGTGCTGGCCGACCTGGTGGCGCGGCGGTTGCTGGCGCCCACCGAACTGCCGGTCGGCGTGGTGACCGGGCTGGTCGGCGCGCCGTACCTGATGTGGTTGCTGATCCGTTCCCGTCGTGGAGGTTCCTGATGTCCGCTGACGCGGTGTCCGCCGAGCCCGGCTCCGGTCCGTCCGGCTCCTGCCCGTCCGGCTCGGACCGGCCGGAGCCCTTCCACCGGCTCGAAGCGCGGGGCCTGACCCTCGCCTACGAGACCCGCACCGTCGCCGAGGGGCTCGACCTGCGGATCCCGGACGGGAGGGTCACGGTGATCGTCGGACCGAACGCCTGCGGCAAGTCCACCCTGCTGCGCGCGCTCGGCCGGCTGCTGAAGCCGACCCGCGGCGCGGTGCTGCTGGACGGCGAGGAGCTGGCGCGCGTCCCCACCAAGAGGATCGCCCGGCGGATCGGGCTGCTCCCGCAGTCGCCGACCGCACCCGAGGGCATCGCCGTGGCCGACCTGGTCTCACGCGGTCGCCAGCCGCACCAGAGCTGGTGGCAGCAGTGGTCGGCGGAGGACGAGACCGCCGTCACCGAGGCGCTGGAGCGGACCTCCACCGCCGACCTGTCCGAGCGCGGCGTGGACGAGCTGTCGGGCGGGCAGCGCCAGCGGGTCTGGATCGCGATGGCCCTCGCCCAGGGCACCGACATCCTGCTGCTGGACGAGCCGACCACCTTCCTGGACATCGCGCACCAGGTGGAGGTGCTGGACCTGGTCCGCCGGCTGAACGTGGAGCGCGGGCGGACGGTCGTCGCCGTACTGCACGACCTCAACCAGGCCGCCCGGTACGCGGACCACCTGGTCGCCATGCGGGACGGGCGGATCGTCGCCCAGGGACCGCCGGCGAAGGTGGTGACGGCGGAGCTGGTGCGCGAGGTGTTCGGGCTGGACTCCGTCGTCGTGCCGGACCCCGTGACGGGGACCCCGCTGGTGGTGCCGGGCGCGCCGTGGACGGCCACGAAGGACGCATAGCGCCGGTTTACCATCCAATTCGGACATAATCGACGGGTTGCCGCCCCGTCCCGATCCGTCCGAGGACCGCCGATGCCTCCGATCACCCGCCGCGCCCTGCTCACCGCACTCGGCGGGCTCGGTGGCGCCGCCCTCTGCGGCTGCACCACGCGGCACCCCTCGCCGCCACCCGTCGACGGCACCGCCATCGCCGAGTCGGCCACTCCCGCGCCGGTGCCGGACGTCGTCGTGACCACCGCCACGGGGCCGGTGACCGTGCCGGGCGCACCGCTGCGGGTCGTCACCCTGGACACCGCCGAGCTGGACTCCGCGCTCACCCTCGGCATCACCCCGGTCGGCTCGGCCCGGCCCGCGGCGGACCCGTCCTTCCCCGACTACTGGCCCGCGTCCCGGCTCGCCCCGATCGCCACCGTCGGTGCCACCGGCGACCCGGACCTCGCCGCGATCCGAGCGCTGCGGCCGGACCTCATCCTCTCCAACCAGAGCCGGGACGGCGGCCGGTACGAAGCACTGCGGGCGATCGCCCCGACCGTCCTCACCCAGACCACCGGCGCGCCCTGGAAGGCCAACGTCCAGACCCACGCCCAGGCGCTGAGCCGGCAGGACGCGGCCGCGGCGTTCGCGGCCTCCTACCAGCGGCACGTCAACCAGGTGGTGACGGCACTGGGGAACGCCAGGACGGGCGGCCGGAAGGTCAGCCTGGTCCGCTTCGTCGAGGGCGGGGGCATCCGGCTGTACGGGAAGCAGAGCTTCCCCGGGTCGGTCCTGACCGACGCCCAGGTGGGGCGGCCGGACGCGCAGAACGTCGACCAGGGCGACATCGAGATCCCGGCGGACCAGCTCGCCAAGGCCGACGGCGACCTGCTGCTGTACGCGACCTACGGCGACCCGGACCGGGCCGGGACGACGGCCGCGCTGGCGAGCCCGGCCTGGCAGGCGCTCGGCGCGGTCCGGGCCCACCGCGCGTTCCCGGTCGACGACCAGCTCTGGTTCCAGGGCATCGGCTACACCGGCGCCAACTACGTCCTGACCGAGCTGCAGCACTTCCTGGGCGCCTGAGGCCGGGGGTCCGAGGCCGGGAGGGCCCTACTGGCCGGGTGCGGCCGTGCGGCGGCGCCGGACGGACATGGCCAGCAGGAAGACGGCCGACAGCACCGCCGCCAGCCGCAGCACGCCGGGGGCGGCGCTCCACACGGCGTCGGTGGCCTGCTGGCCCGGTTCCAGACCGGTGCCCCAACGCCCCTGGGCCCGGCCCCAGAACCAGAGGGAGCTGCCGCTGACCGTCATCAGCGGGATGCCGAAGACGGCCAGCTTGCGGGCGAAGTCGCCCAGCTGGCGGGACAGGTAGCCGAGCGCCCAGCCCACCAGCATGGCGATCAGCTGACCGGTGACGGCGCCACCCACCAGGACGGCGGCGGCGAGCAGCAGCAGCGGTGCGGGACGGCGGCCGGCCGTCGCACCGGCCTTCGGCGGCGCCGCCGGGTCCCCGGCGGCGGGCGTGGGCTGGCGGCCCTTCGCCTTGCCCTTCCGTGCCTTGCCGGCCTTCCCCCTGCCCTTCTCCGCCCCGGCCTTCCCGGGTCCGGGGTCAACCGGCGGCCCGGTCCCCCCGCCCGCGGGGGCGGCGTCCGGGGCGTCCGCCGCGGCGTCGTCCTGCGCGGTCCGCTGTTCGGGGATCGGCTTGTCGGACGCCGCCGGACCCGCCGGCCCCTCCCCGAAGTCGATCGACACGTAGTCCCAGTCGCCCGCGCTCATCGCCCGGTACGGGGCGGGGAGCGCGTCGGGGTCGCCGGGCGCCCCCTCCACCTGCTTCGCCACCCACGGCGAGTCCCCACCGAAGGAGGACGGGGACGGGGCCGGAACCGACGGCCGTGCGGCGGACGGGGCGGACGGGGTGGGCGGACCGGAAGCCGCGGACGGCGCGGACGGAGGCGCGGACGGCGGGGCGGCGGGGCGCGGCGGCGTCGAGGGGCGCGGAGGCGCGTCGGGCACCGCCTCCTGGGCGTACACGCTGTCGCCGTCCCCACCTCCGGCCGGGCCCGCCGTACCCCCCGAGCCCGGCGGCTCGCTCCAGGGCCCCTGCTTGCGCCACCACTCGCCGTCCGACATCCCCACCACACCCCGCCTTGCCCGAACCCGTACCGGAACCCGTCCCCGTCCCCGTTGCCCGTGACGGTACCCACCCGCCGTCCCACCACGCGAGCCGGACCGCACGTCCTCCCGCGCCGGACCGCGCCGGACCGCGCGGCACGACACCGAACCACCCGCGTCCGCACCCGAACGGCACCGGGACCGGCCCCCACCACCCGCTCTCCGCCCATCCCCCACCCCGCCCCGGCGCGACTAACCTAGGTCGAATGACCACACAGCAGGGCTCCCAACGCCAGGCCAAGTCCGCCGCCGGCCCCCGCACCCTCGCGGAGGAACTCCGTACCCGGCCCGACGACGACCTCGCCACCCTGCTCCGGTCCCGCCCCGACCTGCTCAACCCCGTGCCCGGCGACCTCACCCAGCTCGCCGCCCGGCTCTCCTCCCGCGCCTCCGCCCTGCGCGCCCTGGAGCGGCTGGACCGGTTCACCCTGCAAGTCGCCGAGGCCCTCGCCGCCCTCCCGGACGGCGCCACCCCGACCGCCGTCCGCACCCTGCTCGCCGGACCGGCGAAGGTGAAGCCGCACCCCGGCGCCACCCCGCTGACCGCCGGCGACCGCTCGGCCGTCGCCGCCGAGCTGCCCCGCGCGCTCGCCACCCTGCGCGACCGCGCCCTGCTCTGGGGCCCTGACAACGGCCTGCGCCTGGTCATCGCCGCCCGTGAGGCGCTCGCGCCGACCGCCGCCAACCCGGGGCGCACCGGCCTCGGTCCGACCTTCGCCGAGGCGAGCACCGGCATGTCCCCGGCCCGGCTCCAGCAGTTGCTCGCCTCCGCCGGACAGCCCGCGACGGCCGACCCGGTCTCCGCCGTCGCCGGGTTCACCGCGCTGCTCACCGACCGCACCCGCTGCGACGACCTGCTCGCCACCGCCCCCGAACCGGCGCTGCGGCTGCTGGAACGACTGGTCTGGGGCCCGCCCACCGGCACCGTCCCGGACGCCACCCGCCCGGTCACCGCCGCGGACGCGCAGAGCCCGGTGGAGTGGCTGCTCGCCCGCGGCCTGCTGCTGCCCACCAGCCCGGGCAGCGTCGTCCTGCCCCGCGAACTCGCCCTCCACCTGCGCGGCGGCCGCTCGCACCGCACCGTCGAACCGCTCCAGCCCGAACCGTCACCCGCCGCTCCACCGCGCGATCCACAGGCTGTGGACAACGCCGCCGCCGGACAGGCCCACACCGCCGTCCGGACCGTCGAGGAACTGCTCGACCACTGGGGCCTCACCCCGCCGCCGACCCTGCGGGCCGGCGGCCTCGGCGTCCGCGACCTCAAGCGCACCGCGCAGACCCTGGAGACCACCGAGCAGCTCGCCTCCTTCTGGATCGAACTCGCCCACACCGCCGGGCTGCTGGCCCCGGACGGCGAGGCCGACGAGCGCTGGGCACCCACCCCCGCCTACGACGACTGGCTCCACCTCGGCACCGCCGCACGCTGGACCGTCCTCGCCCGGGCCTGGCTCACCGCCACCCGCGTCCCCGCCCTCGCCGGCACCACCGACAGCAAGGGCAAGCCGCGCGCCGCCCTCGGACCGGAGCTGGACCGCACCCTCGCCCCGTCCGTACGCCGCGCCGCCCTCGCCCTGCTCGCCGAACTGCCGCCCGGCACCCCGGCCACCGCCGACGAGCTGCTGCCCACCCTGCGGTGGCAGCGCCCGCTGCGCGGCGGACCGACCGCCCCCGACGGCCGCGACCTGCGCGACGACCTCGCCACCTGGACCCTCGCCGAGGCCGAACTCCTCGGCATCACCGGCCGTGGCGCCCTCGCCGCCCCCGCCCGTGCGCTGCTCACCGCCGAGGCCGACCCCGCCGGGGTGCTGGCCCCGCTGCTGCCCCGGCCGCTGGACCACGTCATCCTCCAGCCCGACCTCACCGCGGTCGCCCCCGGGCCGCTGCTCACCCCGCTCGCCCACGCGCTCGCGCTCTGCGCCGACATCGAGTCCAAGGGCGGCGCCACCGTCTACCGCTTCACCCCCACGTCGGTCCGCCGCGCGCTCGACGCCGGTCGCAGCGCCGCCGACCTGCGGGCCTTCCTGGAGCAGCACTCCCGGACACCCGTCCCGCAGCCGCTCGGCTACCTGATCGACGACGTCGCCCGCCGGCACGGCATCCTGCGGGTCGGCGCCGCCTCCTCGTACCTGCGCTGCGACGACCCCGCGCTGCTCAACGAGGTGCTCGCCGACCGCCGCTCCGTCGACCTGCGCCTGCGGCTGCTCGCCCCCACCGTGCTGGCCTCGCAGGCGCCGCCCGACGCCCTCCTCGCCGCGCTGCGCACCATGGGCTACGCGCCGGCCGCCGAGTCCGCCGAGGGCGACGTGCTGATCACCCGCCCCGACAGCCACCGCACCCCGCCCCGGACGGCTCCCGTGCCCGTCCCGGACGGCCCGCCCACACCGGACGACACGCTGCTCGCCGCCGCGATCAAGGCGATCCGGGCCGGCGACCGCGCCGCGACCGCCGCCCGCCGCGAACCGGCCGCCACCGACGGCCGCCAACTCCCGCGCACGGCCGCGGCCGAGACGCTCGCCTCGCTCCAGACGGCGGTCCTGCTCGGCGAACGGATGTGGATCGGCTACCTCAACGCCGAGGGCCTCGCCAGCCAGCGGATCATCGACCCGGTCAAGGTCGAAGGCGGCTTCGTCACCGCCTTCGACCACCACGACGGCGAGCTGCGCACCTTCGCGCTGCACCGGATCACCGGCGTGGCCGAACTCGACGAGTAGCCACCGGCCCGGAGGCGAGCCGGTGCCGGTCCGGACCGCACCCGGCTCGGACCGGCTGCACCCGGCTCGGACCGGCGGAAGGACGGCCGGAGGAAGGACGGCCGGCCGAGGAACGGCCGGAGGAAGGACGGCCGGCCGAGGAACGGCCGGCGGAAGGACGGTGCGCGGTCAGTGCGCCTGCTGCTGCGCCGCCTGCTCTCCCTGCTTCTCCTTCATCGCCTTGTCCGCCATGGCGGCGAGGTCACCCTGCCCGATCGGCATCACGGAGTTGGCACCGGCCAGGTCCGCGAGCAGGAACGCGGGCGCCGCGAGCGGACCGCCGGGCCCCTCGCCGATGCCCGCCAGGGCGTGCGCGGAGGTGGCCGAGGAGGCGGTGGCGGCGAAGGCCGTACCGGCCAGGGCGAGAGCGGTGAGGACGCGCTTCGACGTGTTCATACCCGAATCAACGAGCCGCCCCGGCCCGGGTCACCCCCGGCCCCGCTCCCGCTCCTCCCCCGCCCCGCTGCGCCGCATTTGACGCGCACCGTCCGGCGGCGTAGTCCGGAGGAGGGGGACGACGGAAGGAGCCATCATGCTCGGCGATCCGATCGGCGAAACGAAGGGCCAGGACATCGGTCGACGCGTCCTCGCCGCCGAGGAGGGACACGTCGTCGTCGAGGTCTCGTTCGAGGGCAGCGGCGACTACTACGGCACTCCGGTCAAGGGGTTCGGCACCTACGAGTCCGAGCTGCGCGCCGACGGCACGCTCCGCGGCGAGGGCCAGGGGGTCGACATGACCTCCGACGGCCAGACGATCAGCTGGCACGGCATCGGCATCGGCCACTTCACCGAGGACGGCGGCACCAGCTGGCGCGGATCGCTCTTCTTCTCCACCGCGTCACCGCAGTTCGAGCGCCTCAACGGCATCGTGGGGCTCTTCGAGTACGAGGTCGCCCCGGACGGGAAGTCCACCGGCAAGTACCACGAATGGAAGTAGCCTCCCGACCACGCGGCCGGATGAGCGACACTGGAGGGTCTGCGTCCCTGCAGACCTGTCAGCCAGTGGAGGGCTTCCCCGCGTGAACGACGGACCACTCATCGTCCAGAGCGACAAAACTCTTCTCCTGGAGATCGACCACCCGAAGGCCGCCGACTGCCGGCGCGCCGTCGCGCCGTTCGCCGAGCTGGAGCGTGCGCCCGAGCACGTGCACACCTACCGCATCACCCCGCTCGGGCTGTGGAACGCGCGCGCCGCCGGCCACGACGCCGAACAGGTGGTCGACGCCCTGGTCAAGTACTCCCGCTACCCGGTGCCGCACGCGCTGCTGGTCGACGTGGCCGACACCATGGCCCGGTACGGGCGGCTCCGGCTCAGCAAGCACCCCACCCACGGCCTGGTGCTCACCAGCACCGACCGCCCGGTGCTGGAGGAGGTGCTGCGTTCCAAGAAGATCGCCCCGCTGGTCGGTGCCCGGGTCGACCCCGACACCGTCGTCGTCCACCCCTCCGAGCGCGGCCAGATCAAGCAGATGCTGCTCAAGCTCGGCTGGCCCGCCGAGGACCACGCCGGCTACGTCGACGGGGAGGCCCACCCCATCGAGCTGGACGAGAACGGCTGGCAGCTGCGCCCCTACCAGGCCCAGGCCGTCGAGGGCTTCTGGCACGGCGGATCGGGCGTCGTCGTGCTGCCCTGCGGCGCCGGGAAGACCCTGGTCGGCGCCGCGGCGATGGCGTACGCCAAGTCGACCACGCTGATCCTGGTCACCAACACCGTCTCGGCCCGCCAGTGGAAGCACGAACTGGTCAAGCGGACCTCGCTCACCGAGGACGAGATCGGCGAGTACAGCGGCACCAGGAAGGAGATCCGCCCGGTCACCATCGCCACCTACCAGGTGATGACCACCAAGCGGAAGGGCGTCTACGCCCACCTCGAACTCTTCGACGCCCGCAACTGGGGCCTGGTCGTCTACGACGAGGTCCACCTGCTGCCGGCGCCGGTCTTCAAGTTCACCGCCGACCTCCAGGCCCGCCGCAGGCTCGGCCTGACCGCCACCCTGGTCCGCGAGGACGGCCGCGAGGGCGACGTCTTCTCGCTCATCGGGCCCAAGCGCTTCGACGCACCGTGGAAGGAGATCGAGGCGCAGGGCTACATCGCGCCGGCCGACTGCTGCGAGGTCCGGGTCACCCTGACCGACTCCGAGCGGCTCGCCTACGCCACCGCCGAACCCGAGGAGCGCTACCGCTTCTGCGCGACCACCGCGACCAAGCGCCGCGTGGTGGAGGCGCTGGTCAAGAAGCACGAGAAGGACCAGACGCTGATCATCGGGCAGTACATCGACCAGCTCGACGAGCTCGGCGAGACCCTGGACGCCCCCGTGATCAAGGGCGAGACCAGCAACGCCCAGCGCGAGAAGCTGTTCGACGCGTTCCGCAACAAGGAGATCAGCGTCCTGGTCGTCTCCAAGGTCGCCAACTTCTCCATCGACCTGCCCGAGGCGACCGTCGCCATCCAGGTGTCCGGCACGTTCGGCTCCCGCCAGGAGGAGGCCCAGCGCCTCGGCCGCGTCCTGCGACCGAAGGCCGACGGCCACTCGGCCCACTTCTACTCCGTGGTCGCCCGCGACACCGTCGACCAGGACTTCGCGGCCCACCGCCAGCGGTTCCTGGCCGAGCAGGGCTACGCCTACCGCATCATCGACGCGGACGACGTGCTGTAACCGGTCATGGCCGGTAGTCCAGGGCGTCCAGCAGACCACCCACCGAGGTGCACGGATTGCTGACGCACCAGCACTCGATCTGCCCGTCCGGCTGCTCGTGCCGGGCGTGCAGATCGAGTGCCGCGGCGCGGGCCTTGACGGTCAGGCCCCTGACGTCGTCGAAGGCGAACTCCTTCCTCTTGGGGTCGTACCCCTTGAGGACCTTCGCCAGTTCCCTGGCTGCCTGCTGGCTCTGCAGGTACGCCCGGCCCCGGTCGAAGTGGAGCAGGAGCCAGAGCTCGAAACACGGCGAGGAGAGCGCGCACTTCACACCCTTCTCGCGGGCGAGTCTCAGGGCCCGGTCGAGGGACGGTGCCTGCTGCGGGGCTTCGACGTCCAGCACGCACCACACCTCGTCGAACGGCTCGTCCGCACGGGCAGCGTGGGCTATCGCGGAGTTGACGAGCGACCACGGCTCACCGTGCGTGTTGCCGATCTTCAACGAGACCGGCTTGCTCCGAAGGTCCTTGACGAGGCCGCGGAGGTAGATCTTCTCCGTGACCTCACCCTCGCAGTAGACCAGGAAACGGCGCTCCTGCTCACGCGTGTTCGCGTTCTGCTTCTTCGTCCCGAGCGGCTTGCCCCGCCTCATCGACCCCACGCTTCGCCCCGATCCCCACCAGAAGCTCTTCGTCGAAGAAAGGTAGCGCACCGTAACGGCCTGCGAGGTAGCGCTTCTCAAGATTCTCGACACCGTCCCTGACCCTGAAGTCGACCAGTGCGGTCAGCTCCGTGGCCCCCGTACGGGCGTCCTTGGTCGCCAGATAGACCTGGTCCCGGTGCAGATTCGCCTCGCTGTGCGGGGCGAGCAGTGTCGCGTCATGCGTGTTGAAGAGGAGTTGGGCACCGCCTGTGTTCCACTCCCGGTTCTGGAAGAGCGCCACCAGGCGGGCAGCGAGATGCGGATGCAGCCGTGCGTCCAACTCGTCGACGACGAGGAGTGATCCGTCCTGCAGCGCGCCGACCACCGGTCCGAGCAGTCCGGCCCAGGTACGCGTGCCGTTCGACTCGTCGTGGAGATCGAGAGTCACGGGCCCGCCCTCCGCCGCGTGGACGAAGCCGATCTGGGGAGCCGGCTTCACGTCGAACGCCTCGTCCTCCGGAATCTCGGGAACCAGGACCCGCATGGCCGACCTCACCTGACGCACACGTTCGTCGTCCCACTCCTCCTCGGTGATCGAAAGATCGGTGATACCAAGGTCCGCGAACTGGAGCAGGCCCCTGAGCCTGTCGCGATATTCCTCCGATTTGTCCCACAACCTGCGCGTCTCCTGGATCCTCGCGCCGAAGTTCGCGTCGAGTGCAACCTTGAGCCCGCGGTGAAACCATCGGTGGATTCGCCGCAGAATGTCATGGTTGTTTCCCGCCCCCGCCGACAGGTAGAGGCTGTTCGGCCGCACGACGTCCTCGATCAGCCGCCTGCGCCCCCGGAAGCTCGGCCCGTACGCGTAGCTCGACGTCCCGTCGTCGGCCACCGAACGCTCGAAGAGACGGCGTGGTCGCCCCTCCGGAAAGCTCCTGAGCCACTCCTCGCGCACCTGCCGGTCGTCCAGCTCGAAGCCGTACTCGAAGTGGACGCCGTCGAGCACGATGTCCACGGCGAACGCGGACGGCGCCGCCCGGCCCCCTGCGGTGAGCAGGAACGGGACACGCGACGTGCCACCGTCCGGCAGCCACCGGGCGTGCGATTCGAGGACCGCACGACGCATGTAGACGAGCGCCCGCAGCGCGTTGGACTTGCCTGACGCGTTGGCCCCGAGAATGGCGAGCGCCGGGAGCACGCGGACACCCGCCGCAGACGCCTCGGTCACCGCGATGTCGTCATGCTCGTCGGTGGCGACCAGGCTCAGCTCCTGCTCCTCCAGGAGCGACGCGTGGTTGGCCACCCGGAACCGCATCAGCATCGTTGGCCCTCCTCATCCATTCGATGGGGAGACTACCCAAATCAAACTGCCGAAATCTGCAAAGTTCCGCGAATTCAGGCTTCTGATTGCACTCTGCTCAGTACTTGACGCCGTCGCGCCCGAGGAGGACCACGCGCGCGGCGGTGTCGAGGGCGATGCCGACGTTGCGGACGGCGGTGGTCAGGGGGCTGCGGCGGCGGCCGGGGGTGCCGGTCGCGGTGGCGCCGGCGGGGGCGGACTGCTGGGACGGCACTCGGGGCGCCGTGATGTGTACGGTGCTCATGGTTCAACGGTAGGTTCCGGACACGCCGGGCACATCACCCCAAAGGCCGTATCCGGCAGGACGGAGGTCGTCCTCCGGGAGTACGGAGGCCCCGAGGGATCCAGGAGCTGGAACCCGGAGGCGGACCGGACTAGGATCGTCCGTCTGCCCCCTCCCGAACCGTGGTACCTGCTGTAGTCGCGCAGGCAGCCGGGGGAGGCGCCGTCCGTTCGGCAACCGGTCGGCCGTACTCACCGTGAGCTCCTACGATCCGCTGCGCCCGCCCGCGGGGCAGCCGGAAAGGTTCGCTGTGCCCGCCACCCCCACCACCGATCCCCTGCAGCGCGAACGCGACCACCTGGCGTCCTCCCGCGCCGCGCTGCGCGCGATGCGCGAGGACGTCGAGTCGCTGGACATCAGCGACGTGACCGGCACCTGGGTCACCGCCGTCGTGCTCCGGAACCAGATCGAGGCCCGGATCGCCTCCCTGGCCGACCTCTCGCACACCCCGCTCTTCTTCGGCCGCCTCGACTACCTCCACGCGATCAGCGAGGAGCTGTCCGAGGGCTCCGGCGGCGAGAGCTTCTACATCGGCCGCCGGCACGTGCACGACGCCGGCGGCGACCCCATGGTGATCGACTGGCGCGCGCCGGTCTCCCAGCCGTTCTACCGGGCCAGCCGGACCGACCCGCTGGACGTCGAGCGGCGCCGCCGGTTCGGCTACACCGGCGGCGAACTGACCGCGTACGAGGACGAGCACCTCACCGACCCGGCGGAGCACGACACCTCCTCCGCGCTGCTGGCCGCCGAGATCGAGAAGCCCCGCGTCGGCCCGATGCGCGACATCGTGGCCACCATCCAGCCGGAGCAGGACGAGATCGTCCGCGCCGACGTCTCCGGCACCCTCTGCGTCCAGGGCGCGCCCGGCACCGGGAAGACCGCCGTCGGCCTGCACCGGGTGGCGTACCTGCTGTACGCGCACCGCGAGCGGCTCGCGCGGACCGGCACGCTGGTGATCGGTCCGAACAACGCCTTCCTCTCCTACATCGAGCAGGTGCTGCCCGCGCTCGGCGAGGTGGACGTCGCCCAGGCGACCGTGCAGCAGCTGGTCGGACACGTCGAGGTACGGGGCGAGGACTCCGCCGAGGCGGCCCGGCTGAAGGGCGACGCCCGGATGGCCGAGGTGCTGCGCCGGGCGGTCCGGGCCGGCATCACCCTGCCCACCGAGCCCTGCGTGGTGGTCCGCGGATCCCGCCGCTGGCGCGTCCCGGCGTACGAACTGATCGAGATCATCGAGGAGTTGAAGAGCCGCGACATCCGGTACGGCGCCGCCCGGGATGCCCTGCCGCAGCGGATCTCGCACGCCGTGCTGCTGAAGATGGAGCAGGGCGGCGAGGCCCCGGACGACCGGGTGCAGGACGCGGTGGCCCGCAACGCGGCGGTGAAGGCGGTGGTCAAGGAGTGCTGGCCACTGGTGGAGCCGGCCAAGCTGGTGCTGCGCCTGCTCTCCGAGCCGGAGTTCCTCGCCGCGTGCGCGGACGGCCTGCTGACCGCCGAGGAGCAGGCGGCCGTGCTGTGGCCGAAGCCGGGCCGCTCGGTGAGGACCGCCCGCTGGACGGCCGCCGACGCCGTCCTCGTCGACGAGGCGACCGACCTGGTGCAGCGCACGCCCTCGCTCGGCCACGTGGTCCTCGACGAGGCGCAGGACCTCTCGCCGATGCAGTACCGCGCGGTCGGCCGCCGCTGCTCCACCGGCTCGGCGACCGTGCTCGGCGACCTCGCCCAGGGCACCACCCCCTGGGCGACGGCGAGCTGGCCGGAGGCCCTGCACCACCTCGGCAAGCCGGGCGCCCACATCGAGGAGCTGACCAAGGGCTTCCGGGTGCCGGAGGAGGTCATCTCCTACGCGTCCCGGCTGCTGCCGGCGATCGCGCCCGGACTGGCCCCGGCCGGCTCGGTCCGCGACGCCCCGGGGTCGCTGATCGTCCGTCACGTCGACGGCGCGGAGCGGGTCGAGGCGGTGGTCGAGGCCTGCCGCCGGGCGCTGCTCAACGAGGGGTCGACCGGCCTGATCGCGGCGGACGCGCACGTCCCGCTGCTCGCGCAGGCCCTGGCGACGGCCGGCCTGCCGCACCTCGCCCCGGGCACCGAGACCAGCGCGGAGGCCCGGCTGACGCTCGTCCCGGCCTCGCTGGCCAAGGGTCTGGAGTACGACTACGTGGTGCTCGACGAGCCGGCCGCGGTGATCGCCGGCGAGCCGGACGAGCGGACGGGCCTGCGGCGGCTGTACGTGTCGCTGACCCGTGCAGTCTCCGGCCTGGAGGTCCTGTACTCGGAGCCGCTGCCCGAGCAGCTGCGCTGACGGACGCGACGCCGGAGGACGGGGCGCGGGGCGCCGGGTACCGGGCACTGATGGACCGCGCCACGACGGACGGTGGCGCCACGACGGAGGGGCCGGCCCGTGGAGGGCCGGCCCCGGGCTCCGACGTGGTTCAGCCGCCGATCAGCGCCCGCCACTCGGCCACCTTGGCGGCGTCCACCGGCGACTGCCACCCGTCGACCCGCACCGCGCCGCCGACGTGGAAGGCGTCGAAGCCGGCCGCCAGCAGCCCGGCCAGGTGCTCGGCACGCAGGCCGCCGCCGATCAGGATCCGCTGGGTGTAGCCGGGCTCGCCGGCGCGGGCCAGCTCGGCCAGCAGGACGTCCCGGCCCGCGTCCACGCCGCCGGCCGCGCCGGAGGTGAGGAAGGTGTCGAGGCCGGGCAGCGCGCCGACGGCCGCGCGCACGGCGGCCCGGTCGGCGCTGTGGTCGACCGCCCGGTGGAAGGTCCACCGGCAGCCGGCCACCGCGTCGGCGACGGCCTCGGTGGCGGCGAGGTCCACGCCGCCGTCGGCGTCGAGGAAGCCGAAGACGAACTCGTCGGCACCCTCGGCCCGGAGGGCGGCGGCGCGGGCGCGCAGCTCGTCCAGGTCTCCGGGCGCGAAGCCGTCGCGCAGGCGCAGCATGACGCGCAGCGGCAGCTCCACGGCGTCGCGGATCTTGGCGAAGTCCTCGACCGAGGGGGTCAGCCCGTCGGCGGCCATGTCCGTGACCAGTTCGAGCCGGTCGGCGCCGCCCGACTCGGCGGCCTGGGCGTCCTGGGGCGTCAGCGCGATGACTTCGAAAATTGGTCTAGACATATCAGACAGCCTGCCACATCGGGCAGCGCCCGGCGAGCCCCGTGCAGCCACCCGGAGCACCGAATCCACCCGCCCCTTCCGGCAACCGCGTCGACCGCACCCGCCCGGCGACGGCGCGACCGGCCCGCCCCCGACCCCGGACCCGGACCCGGCCCCGGACCGACCGGACGGCCCCGACCGCGACCCCGGACAGACCGAACGGCCGGACGACCGGTCCCACATCCGGTCGTCCGGCCGTTCAGGGGCGGCGAAGCCCCGGCCGTCCCCGCTCCGACGGGGTTCACGCGAACCCGCCGGGCCCGCGGATCCCCGACGGATCCGCGTGCACTCAGGCGAGGCTCCGGCCACCTCCCGCCCCGGCTCCACTCCGGCCGAGGATCCGGCCGAGGGCCAGCAGCACCACCAGCGCGACGCCCATCAGCGGCAGCAGCCGCCACGCCCCGCCGACCACCTGCCAGGCCCGGAAGAGACTGAACCCCGCGCTCAGCGCGAGCACCGTCAGCCCCATCGCCGCCGGCGCCAGCCGGCCCCGGGCCACCCCGAGCAGCGACACCAGCGGGACGATCAGCAGCAGCGCCGCCGTCCGCCCGTCCATCAGCACGAAGGAGCTGTAGAACTCCTCGGCCAGCAGGACCAGCCCGCCCCCGACCATCGAGGCCACCACCACGACACGGCTCCGCCAGGTCGGACGTTCCAGCAGTTCCTGCGGCGCGAGCGCGAAGAGCAGGCCGGACACCAGCTGCGGTGTCGCCTCGCAGCTCCCCAGGAAGAACTGCCACCCGTCGTGCGAGACCCCGATCACCTCGACCATCCGGAACACCCCGGCGAGGACCACGACCAGCGCCGTCACCCGGGCGGCCTGCCGGCGGCCCGCCAGCACGAAGGCGACGAGCAGCAGCGGGACGAACATCTCCCCGACGGAGGCGATGAACCCGGGCACGTGCGTGATGTGGTCCGGCGTCATCAGCAGCCTGGGCCGGTACGAGCCGACCGCGCTCCCCAGCGCCTGCGCCACCCCCAGCCCCGCGATCGCCCCGGCGATCAGCGGCGCGGCGGCCGCGAGCAGCTGCCCCAGGCGGGACGAGGCGGTCAGCCCGGCGCGCATGCGCAGGCCGTAGGCCCCGAGGTCGACCGCCTCCCGGGCGGTCGCCAGCTTGCCGGCCTCGGCCGTGCTGTCGGCGAAGACGGCGGACAGCTCGTCCCCGCGCTCCCGGCGGTAGCGGGCCGGGTAGAGCCGGAGCGCGGCGCGGAACGCCACCGGCTCCGCCAGGAATCCCGGAAAGGTCTGATGAGTCATGCGAAGGCCCCCCTGACCCTCAGGAACGCGGGCCGCGCCGTTCCGGTCGGACGGACGGCGGCGGGCCGGACGGCCGCCAGCCTGCGCCGCGCCTCCTCGGCGACGGCGGCCAGCCGTTCGGCCTCGGTGCCCAGCGCGCCCCGTCCGCCCTCGGTGAGCGCGTAGGTGCGGCGGGCCCTGCCGTCGACGACCTCCTCGGCAGCGACCTCGATCAGGCCCTGCTGGAGCAGCCGGTCGAGCGCGCCGTACAGCGTGCCGGTGCGCATCGTGACCCGGCCGCCGGAAATCGCGGCGACTTCCTGGATGAGCGCGTAGCCGTGCCGGGGGGCATCGGCGAGCGCGGTGAGCAGGAGCAGCGTCGGCTCCTGCATGGCCCGTTCTGTCATGGAACTACATATACCGTCCACCGACATATCCGGTCCAGCGGAATCCGTCACCGATCCGGGTGACGGCCGGACAGAATGACCCCATGCCCGACGCACCCGACCCCGGTCTCCTCGCCGCCTGGACCGCCCTGCTCCGCCGCTGCGGCACCGGGACCGACCCCGGACCGGCCGGACGGGAGCTGCTGCGGCGCTGGGCCGAACCGCAGCGGCGGTACCACACCACGGAGCACCTGCGTGCGGTCCTGGCCCACGTCGACGCGCTCGCCGGGCACGCCGCCGACCCGGACGCCGTCCGGCTGGCCGCCTGGTTCCACGACGCCGTCTACCGCCCGGACCGCTCGGAGAACGAGGAGCGCAGCGCCGTCCTCGCCGTCCGCGCGCTCACCGAGGCGGGGCTCTCCGCCGCACGGGTCGACGAGGTCGCCCGGCTGGTCCGGCTCACCGTCACCCACCACCCCGAGCCCGGTGACCGCGACGGCGAGGTGCTCTGCGACGCCGACCTCGCCGTCCTCGGCGGTCCGCCGGACGCCTACGCGGCGTACGCGGCAGCCGTCCGGGAGGAGTACGCCTTCGTCCCCGAGCCGGACTTCCGCGCCGGGCGCGCGGCGGTGCTCCGGCAGCTGCTCGCGCTCCCCGCGCTCTACCGCACGCCCACCGCGCACGAGCGGTTCGACGCCCCCGCACGCGCCAACCTGGCCGCCGAGCTCGCCGGACTCACCCGCGCGTAGGCCCTCCGGTGCCCGGCGGGCCCGCCACCCGGGCCCCAGGCCACCCGGGCCCGCCGCCCGGGCCCCGTTCCGATGCCTCCCGGGACAGGGGCGGGCCCGGCCGCCGAAGCAGCCGGGCCCGTCGAAGCACGGCCCACCGGAGCGGGCACGGGAGGCACGGCCCCGTCAGCCGGCCCGCCGCGCCAGCGGCAGCCCCCCTCGGGTGAACGCGGCCGCTCCCAGCCCGGCCACCACCGGCAGCACCACCGTGACCAGCAGGATCACCCCCCACGGTGCGGCGAACGGCGCCGCCGAGCTCCCGGCACTGTGCGCCCGGAGCAGTCCCATCGCCGGTACGAACCCGCTGATCGTGCCGAGCACCGCCCCGATCGCCGCGATCAGCGCACACTGCAGACCGGCCTGCACCCGTCGGATCCGCGGCGGCGCGCCGACCGCGGCCAGCGTGGCCTGGTCGTTGCGCGAGTCCGCGGCGGCGAGCCCGGTGGCCACGGCCGCGGCGCCCAGCACCACGACGGCCGCGAACCCGGTGAGCGCCACGGTGTTCAGGTTGCTCTTCGGGTGGTATCCCCGCTCCACCCGGAGCTGGGCGAACGGGACGATCCGTGCCACGGTCGCCTCGGCCCGCTGCTGCTCCTTCGGGGTGGGCACCGTCTCCGGCAGCCAGACCGACCCGGCCGGCCGGGCTTCGAGACCGGCCTTCCGCACCGCGTCGAGGCTCATCAGGACCGGCCCGAACCGGGCGGCTTCCGGGTTCTCCACCAGGACCGCCTCGACGCCGATCTCACGGTTCTCCGTCTGCGGCGCCTGGCCGGGCTGGACCGGTCCGCCGGCGCCGCCCTGCATCGTCAGCACCGCCCGGCCGTCGCGCAGGAAGGCTCGGTCGAAGACGACCGTCCTGCCGGCCGCCAGTGCCTCCTCGGCGGTCCGGTCGTGCAGGCCGAACAGGTTGTGCAGGACGGTCGCGTCCCCGGCCAGCGTCCGGACCGCGGACCTGCCCCGTTCGACCGGGCCCGTCCCCTGGATCCGCACGCTGGAGGAGCACTCCGGGCAGAACACGTAGACGACCTCGTGGACGTCGGCGCGGGTGCCGAGCCCGGGCAGGTCCTGCTCGACGGAGGTGCGCAGCCGCGCCAGCTGCGGGCTGTCCGGCTTGAGGGCGGCGTCGACCACGACGGCGCCGGGCGGGGCCTCCGGACGGTAGGCGGCGCGTTCCTGCGCGTCGGTACCGGTGGTGTAGACGCCGACGGCGACGGCCCCGGCGACGGCGGCCAGCACGGCGGCCACGGCCGGCGCGGTCCGGCCGCGGTGGCGGGCCGAGTCGCGCAGGGCGAGCCGGGGGCCGAGCGGGAGCCGGCGGGCCAGCCTGCCGAACAGGGCGATCAGCATCGGGGTGAACAGCAGCAGGCCCATTTCGGCGGTGGCCGCTCCGGCCAGTACCGAGAGGGTCCGGGCAGTGAAGCTCCCGACCACCGGCATGCCGGCACTGGAGTACGTGCCGACCCCGTAGACCGCCACGGCCGCGCCGGCGCCGACCAGCAGCAGACCCACGACCGGGGCCCAGCGGCTGGGGGCGGTGACGGTGTCGCGGCCGGTGAGGCCGGCCACCACGTCACGGCGGGCTGCCTGCACGGCGGGCAGCACGGCGGCCAGCAGTGCGGTGAGGACACCGACGCCGGCGATCGCCAGCAGGTCGACCGGGGCGAGCGCGAAGTGTCCGAAGCGGCTGCCGCCCGCCTCCTCGGCCCAGGGCCGGACGGCGGCGACCAGTCCGGTGCCGAGTCCGACACCGAGCGCGGCACCGGCCAGCCCGAGCACCAGCCCGGCGCCGAGGACCACGGCGCGGACGTGGCCGCGGTGGCCTCCGGCCGCCCCGATCAGGGCGAGCTGGCGGCGCGAGCGGCGGGCGCCCACGGCGAACGCGGGGCCGGCCAGCAGCGCGACCTCCAGCAGTGCCATCCCGACGACGGTGACGAGCACGACGGTCCGGTTGTCCGTGGCGGCCGTGAGGTCCACCGGCCGGTCCAGCTGGTAGGGGACGGCGGACCGGGCGGGCGGGTCGAGGGTGACGGCCCGGGAGGTGACGGTGAAGCCGTACCTGTTGAACTCCTGGACCTTGGCCCAGTCGAGCCGTCCACCGGCGGGCAGCCGCACCAGCCACTGCTCCGGCGGGGCGCCCTCGTCGGCGACCGGGGCGGTGATCCCGGCGGTCTTCGGCGCCATCGCCGCCGTGAGCGGGGCGACCACCTCGCCGGGGCGGCCGACCAGCTCCACCTTGTCCAGGTCCCCGGGGTGCTCGACCACGCCGGTCAGGGTGAACGGGGTCGCCAGGCCCTTGAGCGTGGTGGCGTCGCCGATCCGCAGCCCGGCCTCGTCGAGGAAGGCCCGGGTGACGGCGGCCTCGTGCGGCGCGGAGGGGGCCCGGCCCTCGACCAGGTCGAGACGGCCGGACCAGTCCTTCGTGGTCAGGTCGGCCTCACCGGTCGAGGTGGTGAACAGGCCCTCCCTGGTCGAGGCGCTGACCTCGGGTCCGGGGGTGGCCGGCAGGAGCACGGCCCCGGGCGGCAGTAACCCGGTGACCAGGGCGGCCGGGGCCGTCGCGGCGGCGCGCTGCTGCTCGGCGGTGGCCGTCTCCCCGGCCACCAGCACCCGGACGCCGTCCTCGGCGACCGGGGCCTGTTCGACCGCGCGGCCCGGCCGGTAGGCGGTGACCAGCGCGTCGGTGCCGCCCATGAGCCGCTCGACCCGCTCGCCGGGGGTGAGCTGGCCGCTGCGGTAGACGACGTCGGCGCCGGTGACACCGAGGACGGGCAGGGCGATCATGGCGACGACGAGGGCGCTGCGGCCCTTGGCGCGCAGGGCGTCGCGGCGGGCGATGCGCAGCGCGACGCGCAGGGCGGAGAGCCTCATCGACCGGCTCCGTTCCGGCTGGAGAGCAGCAGCAGGGTCTCGGCGTCCCGGCCGATGCTCTCGTCGACGATCCGGCCGTCGCGCAGGAAGACCACGCGGTCGGCCCAGACGGCGTGCCGGGGTTCGTGCGTGACCATCATGGCGGCGGCGCCGGCGTCGCAGCGGGCCCGCAGCACCGCGAGCACGGCCTCCCCGGTGGCGGAGTCGAGGGCGCCGGTGGGTTCGTCGGCGAGGACGAGGCGGCGGTCGCCGACGAGCGCGCGGGCGATGGCGACGCGCTGCTGCTGACCGCCGGACATCTCCTCGGGGAAGCGGTCGGCCAGCTCGGCGATGCCCAGTTCGGTGAGTGCGGCCAGCGCCTCGCGGCGGGCGGTCCGCCCGGAGGTGCCGTCCAGCTCCCGGGGCAGCGCGATGTTCTCGGCGGCGGTGAGGGCCGGAATCAGGTTGTAGTCCTGGAAGACGTAGCCGACCGAGCGACGGCGGACGGCGGCGAGCCCGGTCCGGCTCAGTCCGCCGAGCTCGACGCCCTCGACCAGCACCTCCCCGCCGGAGGGCCGGTCGAGACCGCCGGCCAGCGTCAGCAGGGTGGACTTGCCGGAGCCGGACGGGCCCATCACGGCGACGAACTCCCCGGGGTGAACGGCCAGGTCGACGCCGCGCAGCGCGTGCACCTCGGACGGGCCGTGCCCGTGCACCCGGGTGACGTTCCGCAGCTGCAGGACGGGCCGGGCCAAATCTGTCTGGGACATGCTTCTCCCCCTCGTTTCGCGTGGGCGGACGGCCTCGCGGCCGGCGGCGCCCTACATACCGAGTATGTATACCCCCACCCGAGGGGGTGACTCAAGTGCCCGACATAAGTCGGTAGACTGCATATGCAGGTTACGCGAGTCGGAGCAGCGGAAAAAGCCGCCGTACCCGGAGGCACGACGGCGGCGGACGAGGAGAAGCGGGGGAACCGACAGGGAGAGGGCGGGGGAACCGGCAGGCGGAGGGCGGGGAAGCGGCAGGGGCGGTAAGGAGCGCGGCGACAGAGGGGGCGGCGGAGACGACCGGGGCAGCGGGCGGCGCCGGAACGGCGGGAGCGTCAGGCGAGCTGCCCGACGGGCGCCACCGCGGCTCCCTGCTTGCCGCAGACCCAGTGCGGCTCGGGGCCAAGCTCCGGCTCCACGCCGAGCGCGTGCGGGTCCCCGTCCGCCGCGCACTCGGCGCAGAGCGGCCAGCGGCCGTAGTTCTCCAGCAGCGCGTCCTGGACGTCCTGGGCGACCAGCCCGAGCACGTACTCGGTGCCGTCCGGCCACTGCTCCAGCCACCAGCGCCGGTGCGTCACGGCCTGCTCGACCAGCGACACCACGGCGGCGTCCGCCACGTCCCGTGCGGTGAGGTCGGCCAGAATCAGCGCCCGTGCGGTGTGCAGCGCCGTCTCGATGTCGTCAGGGGAAGCCATCGGCCCATTCTCCCAAACCCGCCGCCGCCCCGGACGCCCTCCGCACGAGACCCCGCCGAACCGCCCGGTGCCGCGCCCCGCAGACGCCCCCGCTCCCCCGCAAACGCCGCACGGGCGGCCCCCCGAAGGGGACCGCCCGTGCGGACGAGGAACCGTCCGATCCGAAGGATCAGAAGTCCATGTCACCGCCCGGCATGCCGCCGCCGGCGGCCGAAGCCTTCTCCGGCTTGTCGGCGATGACGGCCTCGGTGGTGAGGAAGAGCGCCGCGATGGAGGCGGCGTTCTGCAGCGCGGAGCGGGTGACCTTCGCCGGGTCGATGATGCCCGCGGCGATGAGGTCGACGTACTCGTTGGTCGCGGCGTTCAGGCCGTGGCCGGCGGGAAGGTTGCGCACCTTCTCCACCACGACGCCACCCTCGAGACCGGCGTTGGTCGCGATCTGCTTGATCGGGGCCTCCAGCGCGATCTTGACGATGTTGGCACCGGTGGCCTCGTCGCCCTCCAGCTCCAGCTTGTCGAACGCGACGGCGGCCTGCAGCAGGGCGACGCCACCACCGGCGACGATGCCCTCCTCGACGGCGGCCTTGGCGTTGCGCACCGCGTCCTCGATGCGGTGCTTGCGCTCCTTGAGCTCCACCTCGGTGGCCGCGCCGGCCTTGATGACGGCCACGCCGCCGGCCAGCTTGGCGAGGCGCTCCTGGAGCTTCTCGCGGTCGTAGTCCGAGTCGCTGTTCTCGATCTCGACGCGGATCTGGCTCACGCGACCGGCGACCTGCTCGCCGTCGCCGCCACCGTCGACGATGGTCGTCTCGTCCTTGGTGATGACCACCTTGCGGGCGGTGCCCAGCAGGTCGAGGCCGGCGCTCTCCAGCTTCAGGCCCACCTCCTCGGCGATCACGGTGCCGCCGGTGAGGATGGCGATGTCCTGGAGCATGGCCTTGCGGCGGTCACCGAAGCCCGGGGCCTTGACGGCGACGGACTTGAAGGTGCCCTTGATCTTGTTCACGACCAGGGTCGACAGGGCCTCGGCCTCGACGTCCTCGGCGATGATGACGAGCGGCTTGCCGCTCTGCATGACCTTCTCCAGCAGCGGCAGGAGGTCCTTGACCGAGCCGATCTTGGAGTTGGCGATCAGGATGTACGGCTCGTCGAAGACGGCCTCCATGCGCTCCAGGTCGGTGGCGAAGTAGGCCGAGATGTAGCCCTTGTCGAAGCGCATGCCCTCGGTGAGCTCAAGCTCCAGACCGAAGGTGTTGCTCTCCTCGACGGTGATGACGCCTTCCTTGCCGACCTTGTCCATGGCCTCGGCGATGAGCTCGCCGATCTGGGTGTCGGCGGCCGAGATGGAGGCGGTGGAGGCGATCTGCTCCTTGGTCTCCACGTCCTTGGCCTGGGCCAGCAGCTGGTCGGAGACGGCGATGACGGCCTTCTCGATACCACGCTTCAGGGCCATCGGGTTGGCGCCGGCGGCGACGTTGCGCAGACCCTCGCGAACGAGCGCCTGGGCCAGCACGGTGGCGGTGGTGGTGCCGTCACCCGCGACGTCGTCGGTCTTCTTGGCGACCTCCTTGACGAGCTCCGCACCGATCTTCTCGTACGGGTCCTCGAGCTCGATCTCCTTGGCAATGGAGACACCGTCGTTGGTGATCGTGGGGGCGCCCCACTTCTTCTCCAGAACGACGTTGCGACCCTTGGGGCCGAGCGTGACCTTCACCGCGTCGGCGAGCTGGTTCATGCCACGCTCAAGGCCGCGGCGAGCTTCCTCATCAAAGGCGATGATCTTGGCCATCTGAAGTGGTCCTCCGGGACACGGTCGACTGCTCGGACCAAGGGGTGCCCGCGACGGACGGCCCTGGTATGCGGGGGTCCCTTCCCCTACCGCTCCCTGGGGCCTCACCGACCCGGTCCGCTTATCACTCTCAAGCTGTGAGTGCTAACGCCAATGATTAGCACTCTAGGTGGGCGAGTGCAAGCCCAATCGGCAATCCGCGAGCGCCTCCGGGGCCCTCCGCGCGCCCCCCTCCGGGGCCCCTCCGGCGGTCCCCGACCGCCTCCGGACGCACCCCCGGACAGGCCGGCGGGCCCGTACGACGTGTGTCGTACGGGCCCGCCGGGAAGCAAGAGGCGCACCAGCCGATGAGCCGAGCCGAACTCCTGGGTGTCGGAAAGGTCAGACCGCCGCGCGGACCATGTCCGCCTGCGGGCCCTTCTGCCCCTGAGAGATCTCGAACTCGACCCGCTGGCCCTCCTCAAGGGTGCGGTAGCCGTCCATCTGGATCGCGCTGTAGTGGACGAAGACGTCCGCACCACCGTCGACCGCGATGAAGCCGTAGCCCTTCTCCGCGTTGAACCACTTGACGGTGCCCTGAGCCATTCCGAACTCCCCTAGTGCTGTGCTGGCCCTTCACGTGCCCGCAGGTCTGCGGGCCCGGGTCTGGTTGGAGGCCGGCCCGGGGAACCCCCCCTGGGCGCAACCGCGCACGCCACAATCCCCCCGACGCCGCCGGACGGTATCCGGCGAACGGGCGATTGCGTCGACCGCGGCTGAATGTATCCGGATCGACGCCCTCTGCAACAGGGTCAACGGTTGGGAATTCCCCGGCATGATCAAGGGACAGCCCGGGAGTAATCGGGAGGAAGGCCGCCTTTCCTCCCGGACATAGCGGACGGAATGCCCGAAATCCGCTCCAGAATTCTGACACCGGCCTGACATGTTTCCCTACCGCGGGCCCGTCGCCGGTCTCAACGGCCGGACGGTCGGCGGCGGTACGGGTGCGAGTGGGCGCGGTCGCCGGGAGGGCGGGGAGGGGCGGCGCTGTTCCCGGTACAGCGACACTTTACTCCGCCCGGGACGGAAAATATTCCCGCCAAAATACGACCGGCCGTTCGCGGCGCGGAATTCCGCGCCGCGCGCCGGGCCGCGCCGGGGGAAAGCGGGCACCAGGCCGCCGCCCCCCCCCCCCAGAAAGGGTAAGCAGCCCCGGCCAAGAAAAAAAGCGCAGCG
>NZ_JBEXNT010000084.1:0-39161 GCF_040611255.1 Kitasatospora sp. NPDC002965
GCGGCCGCTGTAGTTCGGAGCCTCGACGGTCATCTGGATGTCGTGCGGGGGGGTGGGGTCAGCGGGGGGCGGCGGGGCGCCGGCGCGGGGGCGCGGTGCCGGGTGCCCCGGTGAAGGGGAGGAACGGGGTGCCCGCCAGGGCCGTGCCGAGGGCCAGCAGCACGCCGGCGGAGCCGGTCGCGAGGTCCGTCGAGAGGCGCAGCAACTGGTCGCCGGGGAAGGCGAGCCGCCCTCGGTAGGGGATCCGGTGGAGGGCCAGCAGGGCACGTTGGCGGTCCAGCAGCGCGGTGCGGTCCGCCGAATCGGCGGCACCGGCGGCGTCGGGGGTGCCCGCCGTACCGGCGTCACCCGTCGCACCGGCCGGGCCGTTCCCGCCGCCCGCTCGCCCGCCGGTGCGGGCGAGGTAGCCGAGCAGCCCGGCCCGCCCGTTGAACAGACCGGCCTGGATGACGAACTCGGGCTCGGCGGCCCGCAGGATCGCCGCCTCCCGCTCCGCCAGGACGCAGTCCGGCCGGTGGGCGAGCAGTGCGTCCAGCACGAGGCCGATCCCGGCGCTGCCGGTCTCGATGTAGGGCAGGACCCGGCGGCCGTCGACCACCTGGAGCGTCCCGTCACTCACCTCGACGCACCGTTCGAGGTCCAGCCCCAGGAGCGTCTCGGCCTGGTCGAGCAGCGAGTGGTCCCCGGTGTGTTCGTGGAGCCGGACGAGGGCGAGCGCGGCTCCCGAGGCGCCGGCCAGGAGCCCGGAGCGGCGCTTGGCGTCGCCGTTCCCGGCCTTCTCCCACGCCCCGGCGGCGGACCGGGCGACGTCGAGTGCCTCGTCCAGCATCCGGTCGTCGCCGGTGGCGAGCGCGAAGTGGAGCAGGGTGAGCGCGATGCCGGGGCCACCGGTGGCCAGGCCCGGTGACGGTTCGCCGTCCACGGCCCCGGGGAGGCGGCGCAGCAGACCCAGTGCCTGCTGGTGCTCGCCGAGCAGGTCCAGGACGTAGGCCACGCCGTGGCCGCCGTGGTAGAGGCCGGCCGGGAGGCTTCGGCTGCGGGCGGCGTCCGCCAGCCAGTCGACGTGTCCGGGGTCGACGGCGGCGCCGGTCGTGTGCAGGGCGTAGAGGACGCCGGCCGCGCCGTGGGCCAGGCCGAGTCCGCCGTGCGTGAACTGGGCGATGTCGCCCGGGAAGAGCCGGTCGGTCCGTTCGGGGGTGGCCGTCGCGGCGATGCCGGCGGCCAGCGAGTCCCTGATCGCGGGCCAGTCGGCGACCGGCTGCTCCAGCAGCGCGCGGGTCTCGGCGTGTCCGTGGCTCAGTTCGGGGCGGGGCGTGCGGCCGTCGTCCGGTGAGGAGCCGAGGTAGCGGCGGATGTCGTCGGTGTAGCCGGGAGGCACCGGGAAGCGGCGCTCGACGGCGTCCGCGAGCTGGCCGGCCTTGCCAGGGTCGAGGGCGGTGAGCTGGACCAGGGGGTAGAAGAGCCAGAGGCGGATCGCCGCCAGCCCGTACCGGTCGATGTCCGTCCCGGTGCGGCCGGGCGGGGCGGTGAACCCTGCTGCCCCGAGTGCGGGCCGGAGGAAGTCGTCGACGGTGCTGGCGAGTTCGAAGTCGATGAAGCAGAGCTCGCCGTCCGGACGGACGATCAGGTTGTGCGGGTGGAGGTCCCCGAAGACGACACCGCGGGCGTGGATCCCCGCCAGGGCCCGTTCCACCTGCCCGACGACCGCGACGGCGTCCCGGGTGTACTCGGCGACGGCGCTCTCGTCGGCGTCCGGGTGGATGAGCGGGTAGCGGGCCGTGAGCCATTCGCTGAGCGACTGCCCGGCCACGTACTCCTGGACCAGGAACTCGTGCTCCCAGGCGGTGAGGAGGCCGTGTTCGGCCGGGACTCCGGGGACTCCGGACAGACGGCGGAGGACGGCGTGCTCGTTGCGCAGCCGGGTCACCGCGTCGACGCCGCGTTGGTCGAGGCCGGCGAACGGGCGGGCCTCCTTCAGTACGACGGGCGGCCCGTCCTTCCCGTCGCGGGCCAGGTAGACGCCGCCGGCGTTGGAGAAGTGCAGGACGCGTTCCACCGCGTACGGCAGTCCGGTGTCCTGCGGCGCGGCGCGCTCGGCGACGGCCGGGGCGATGCACGCCGGGACGGGTGCCCAGGAGGGGACGGAGAATCCGGCGCCGCGGACGTCGGGGACGAGCCGGCCGTCCGGTCCGACGAGGGCCAGCACCCGCTCGCCGGCCTCGTTGCGGCAGTGGCGTTCGGCGAACCCGCCGTACCTCAGGTAGAGCGGGCCGTCCTTCCAGCGCAGGTCGCTGAGGATGTACGGGCCCTTGCGGCCGGCCAGCAGCTCGCCGAGACCGTCGAGACATCGCTCCAGCTCCGCGTCGTCCACCGGGTACAGCGTGCAGAACTTGCCGCTGGAGCCGCGTGGCGCGTACTTGGAGTTCTGTACCTGGAGGATCGGCAGCCCGCGCAGGAACTTGAAGGTCACGCCCTCCCGGAGGCAGTAGGAGAAGACGGTCTCCAGCACCTCCTCCGCGGTCTCGATGCACGAGGAGACGTGGATCTTCCAGCCCTGGTCGGGGATCCGGACACCGACGGGACGCACGACGGCCCACATCTCCAGCTCGCCGTGCTCCCAGCCGTCGGGCAGCGGCCGGGTGACGGCGGCGAACTCCTCGTGCGCTCCCCAGCGCCGGGGCGAGTCGTAGAAGAGCGGGTCGGCGTAGGCGTAGGCCTCGTACCGGTTGTCCAACGGAACCCTCCTCGTGGCGGGGGTCTGGTCGGTGCAGGGATCGGTGCAGGGTTCGGTGCAGGCGGGAAGAGCGCGCGGCGGAGCGGGGGTGGTGGAGCGGGGGCGTGGAGCGAGGACGTGGTGCGGGACGACGGTGAATCCGTGCCCGCCCCGGGCGTCGGGAAGGTGCCGGCCGAATGCCTCGGGTATCGAAATCTTGTATGGCGATACGGCCATCCGAATAGTGGGTCCGCCGGGGAATCTCCGCAACGGCGCACGTTCTGCCCGGACGGCCGGTTCTGCGCACCCGGATTGCGCCGGTGACATTCCGAGGGCGGGGCGCGCGGCCACGCGCCGGCTGCTGCCGTTCGGCGTCGTCCGCCGCCGGTGGCGGCCTCGGGGTCGGCCGGAGCGGGCCGTGGCGGTCCGCTCCGGCCCGTCGGTTCTACGGCCGACCACCTGGAGGGACGGCCCCTCCGGGGCTCCGCCGACCGGCGTGGGCACGTGCGCATCGCGGCTGCCGGCTCCGGCGCACGCCCGGCGGAGGGCAGGGTTTCGGCGTCCGTGGACCACCCGGGAAGGGAGTTCGGATTCTGTCGAAATGCCGAACAGAATCATCCGTTCCGCATTTCAGTTCTATTTCGACAGTATTTCTAGGATTCGGAAAATTCGTTTCTGCATGTCCTGGCTGCCTCGGACGGGAGCGGTCCGCCGGAACCCGTCCGGCCCCAGAGGCACCTCCGGCCCATCGGGCACCGATGAGGACGCCGGCCGTCGGGGTCGAGGCCGCCCGAGCCACCCGCGTCGGTTCGTAGGTGTGCGACCGCCTGACGGCGCGGCGGGCCCGTGTGCGGCGGTCCGCGGCGGGCAGACGAGCGAGGCGCATCCACCCGCGCCGGCAGCACGCGGTGGCGGGGCGCCCGGGCCGTCCGCGCGGTGCGCGGGACGGGACTTGAGGAGAGCAGCCGTACGAGGAAGGAGGGACCATGCCGGCCTTGACCCACCGACACCGCGGCGACCGGGGCCCGTTCGGGTTGCGTCGCCGCCACCCGGCGCCCGGCGCCCGACGGGCGCCCCGCCACGGATCCGATCGGCACGTCCCGCAGCCCGGGCACGGGGTGCTGCGGCACGCCGGCCGGTTGCTGCTCGGCGACGAACTGTTCGATCGGGCGGCGGCCCTCACTTACTACGGGGTGCTGGCGCTCTTCCCCGGTCTGTTGCTGCTGACCGGCCTGCTCGGCCTCGCCGGGCCCTCGCCCGGCGGGCAGGTGATGGACGGCCTGCGCCGGCTGGCGCCCGGCCCGGCCGGCGACGTCCTGCGGGACGGCGTCGGGCAGGTGCAGCAGAACTCCGGTGCGGGCGGGGCGTTCGCGGTACTGGGGGCGGTCGGGGCCCTCTGGTCGGCCTCCGGCTACGTCGGCGCGTTCATCCGCTCGGCCAACGCCGTCCACGGGGTCCGCGAGCGCCGCCCGCTGTGGCGGCTGGCACCGGTACGGCTGGCGCTGACCGCGGTGCTGGTGGTGCTGCTGGCGGCGGGGGTGACGATCGTGGTCCTCACCGGACCGATCGCCGAGCAGGCCGGCCGGGCGCTCGGGGTCGGGGACTTCGGCCTCACCGTCTGGTCGTTCGCCAAGTGGCCGGGGCTGGTGCTGCTGGTCACCCTGACGGTCGCGGTGCTCTACCGGGCGGCCCCCGACCTCCCCTCCCGCGAACCGCGCCTGATCTCCCCGGGCAGCGCGCTGGCGGTCGCGCTCTGGCTGGCCGCCTCGGGCGGCTTCGCGCTCTTCGCCGCGTACGTCGACACGTTCGGCCGGATGTACGGGGCCCTGGCCGGGGTGATGGTGTTCCTGGTCTGGCTCTGGCTCACCAACCTGGCGGTCCTGCTGGGCCTGGAACTCGACGCCGGGCTCGCCCGCCGGCGCACGGCCACGGCGTCCGGGCCCGCCGTGTCCAGGGCAGCCGTGTCCAAGGCCGCCGTGGCCGGGCCAGCCGCCGGGCGGGACGCGGTCTAACTCCGCCCCGGCCGATCCCGCTCCTGATCCCGGTTCCGGTCCTGATCGCCGCCCGCCGGCTCGGACGGGGTCGGCCGCTGCGCGGGCACCTCGGCGTGGCCGCGGGCCGGGACCGCATCGGGAGGGAACGGGGCCGTCTCGTCCGGGAAGGACCCGGCCACCGCCTCGGTCCGGGCGACGGTGACCCGCGGAAGCGCGTAGGGGTGCCGGTCGCGCAGGAACGCGACCAGGTGCTCGCGGACCGCGCAGCGCAGCTCGAAGGCGCGGTCGGCGTCGGCCGCGGTCATCAGGGCCCGGACCACGATGGTGCTGGGGGTGGTGTCGACCACCTGGAGCGCCCGGCCGGTGCCGTCCCACCGCTGGTCGCCCGCCAGCAGCTTCTCGAACTCGGCGCGCAGCTCCTCGACCGGTGTGCGGTGGTCGAGGTGCAGCAGGACGGTGCCGGTGATCCCCGGGTCCCGCCGGGACCAGTTCTCGAACGGCTTGCCGGCGAAGTACGAGACCGGCATCACGATCCGCCGCTGGTCCCAGGTGGCGATCACCACGGCGGTGAGGGTGATCTCCTCGACCGTGCCCCACTCGCCGGCCACCACCACGACGTCGCCGATCCGCACCATGTCGCCGAAGGCCAGCTGGATCCCGGCGAACAGGTTGGCCAGCGAGGACTGCGCCGCGACGCCCGCCACGAGGCCGAGCAGACCCGCCGAGGCGAGCAGGCTGGCGCCGACCGCGCGCACCGCCGGAAACGTCATCAGGGCGGCGGCCAGGGTGAGCACCGCGATCGCCACGTCCGAGATCCGGCCGACCAGGTCGACCTGGGTCCTGACCCGGCGCACCCGCCCGGGGTCCCGCCGTCCGGCGGCGTACTTGGTCAGCGCGGACTCGATGAACAGCGACACCGTCCGCGCGGTGAGCCAGCCCGCACTGACCAGCACCGCCAGCAGGAGCGCGTGCCGGACCGGCGGCCGGATGCCCGGGCCGAGTCCGGCGGCCGGCTCGCAGCCGAGCAGCAACGCCGCCGTGGCCGTCGCCAGCACGGGTATCCGGCAGCGGCGCAGCACGTGCCACCGGCGGGCGCCGGGCCGGGCGGCGGACAACCGGCCGACGGCCAGCTGCAGCACCCGGTCCACGGCGAAGACGGCGGCCGGCACTGCGGCCGCCACCAGCAGCGGGCGAAGGACGGTCCAGATCGGCATGTGGGTCTCTCCTCCGGTCGTGATCGGGGTCCGGATACGCGTCGAGGCCCCGGGGGGAGAGCCGGGGCCTCGACGCCGGGCGCCGCGGACGGGGCGGCGCTGTCCGTCGCCTTCCCGCTGAGGGTTGTTCAAACATCCGCACGGCGCCGGACCGGCCGGGCACCCCGGAGAGGCCCCTTCTGGGTGCGCCCCCGGGGCGGGCTGACACGATGACCGCATGGATGACGTGGACCTGGGCGGATTCGTCGTGCGCCGTGCGAGGGAGTCGGAGGCGGATGCCCTGGCGGGGATCGACACGGTCGCGGCCGGATGCGACGACGAGCGGCGGGAGAGCATCCGGAGGTGGTGCCGGGAGGGCCTCGCGGTGGTGGCGCAGGGGCCGTCCGGCCTGCTGGGCTACTGCGTGGTCGAGTACACGTTCTTCGGGCACGGCTTCGTCACGATGCTGATGGTGTCCTCCGCCGCGCGCGGCGGAGGCGTCGGCCGTGGCCTGCTCGACGTCGCGGCGCACGCGTGCGCGACCCCGAAGCTGTTCACCTCGACGAACGTCTCCAACCAGCCGATGCAGCGGCTGCTCCGACGGGCCGGGTGGAGCCCGGTCGGCCTTCTGCACGGCCTCGACGACGGCGACCCCGAGCTGTTCTACCTCCTGCCGGTGGCCGGAACGAACTCCGCACCCGTGACCTGACCTGACCCGGCGCCGGCCGACGCGCGGCAGGGGCCCTCCACCCGACCCGAACGGTGACTCGGAGTCTCCGGCCGGTCGCCGGGTGGCGGGAGCGGAGGCATGCCCGCGGACCGGGGCGAGGGCGAGCGGTGAGTTCTTCCTGCCCGTGGGCGACGTGATCGTCACCTGACGACGTGGCGGACACGGGTCTGGCCCCGGCGGAGCTTCGCCGGGGCCAGGTCTCTCCGTGTCTCCAGGGCTGCCGTGTCGCAGGCTCGGTGACGGATGCCGCGCGGAAGTGAGACCCGCTGCGCCCGGGCGCCGATGGGTCGGTGGCCGGCGCTGACGAGAAGATCTTCAGCGTCGCCCCCCCTTAGTGACGGTCGCTCACCAGCCGGAGCCGAAGAATTTTCGGTCTCGGTGCCGGCTTCCCTGCCGGTTCCCGCGCCCCGGGTGGTCAGCCCGGCAGGTGCGGCAGGTGCGGCAGGTGCGGCAGGTGCGGCAGGTGCGGCAGACGGGGCAGCAGGGCCTCGGGCCGGATCGGCAGTTCGCGGACGCGGACGCCGCACGCGTGGCGGACGGCGTTGACGACGGCGGCGGCCGTGCCGACGATGCCGAGCTCGCCGATGCCCTTGGCCCCCATCGGGTTCAGGTGTTCGTCGTGCTCGTCCAGCCAGAACGCCTCGACGACGGGGACGTCGGCGTTGACGGCGACGTGGTAGGAGGCCAGGTCCCGTTCGGCGTGGTCACCGAACCCCGGGTCCAGGGTGCTGTGTTCGAGCAGGGCCATCGACGCGCCCATGATCATCGCGCCGGTGAACTGGGAGCGGGCGGTGCGGGTGTTCAGGATCCGGCCGGCGGCGAAGACGCCGAGCAGCCGGCGCAGCCGCACCTCGCCGGTGTCGGCGTCCACCTCGACCTCGGCGAACTGGGCGCCGAAGGCGTGCCGGGCGAAGGTACTGCCCGCCGCGACCGCGTCGGTGGTGTCGGCGCGATGGCGGAGCCCCTCGGAGGGGAGGGGCGTACCGCCCCGGTCGGTGAGCGCGTGGCGCAGCCCGGTGCAGGCGTCGTGGACGGCCCACCCCCAGGAGGCGGTGCCGGCCGAGCCGCCCGCGAGCGGGGCGGGCGGCAGGTCGCTGCGGCCGATCTCCACGTCCACCCGGTCCGGGGGGACGGCCAGGGTCTCGGCGGCGACGGCGGCGAGGACGGTGCGGGCACCCGTGCCGATGTCGGTGGCGTTGACGCGTACGAGGAAGGTGCCGTCCGGGCGGGCGAGGACCTCGGCGGTGGAGGGGGCGATCAGCACCGGGTAGGTGGCGGCCGCGACCCCGCTGCCCAGCAGCCGGCGCCCCTCGCGGCGCGGGCCGTCCGCGTGCCGGCGGGACCAGTCGAAGCGGCGGGCGCCCTCGCGCAGGCACTCCACCAGGTGGCGGCTGCTGAACGGGCGGTCGCTGTCCGGCTCGACGGCCGGTTCGTTGCGGATCCGCAGCTCGACCGGGTCCAGCCCGCAGGTCTCGGCCAGCTCGTCCATCGCGCACTCCAGCGCGAACATGCCCGGGGCCTCGCCGGGCGCCCGCATCCAGGACGGGGTGGGTACGTCCTGGCGCACCACCCGGTGGACGGTCCGGCTGTTCGGGGAGCGGTACATCACCCGGGCCGGGACGGCGGCCTGCTCGACGAACTCCCGCACGGTCGAGGAGCGGGTCGTCACCTCGTGGGCCAGCGCGGTGATCCTGCCGTCGTCGTCGGCGCCCAGCCGGACCCGGTGGACGGTGGGCGCGCGGTATCCGGTGAGGGCGGGCAGCTGGTCCCGGGGCAGCGCGAGCCGTACCGGGCGGTCGACCCGGCGGGCGGCCATCGTCGCCAGCACGGCGTGCGGCCGGGTGGTGCCCTTCGAGCCGAAGCCGCCGCCGACGTGTTCGCTGATCACCAGGACGTCGGCGACGGCCAGGCCGAACAGCGTGGCGAGGGTCGTCCGGACCTGGTTGGTGCCCTGGCTGGAGTCGTGCACGGTCAGGCGTTCGCCGTCCCACTGCGCGGTGGCGGTGTGCGGCTCCATCGGGTGGTTGTGCAGCGGACCGATCCGGTAGGTGCGGTCGATCCGGACGGCCGCCTGACCGTGGGCGGTGTCGAAGTCGCCGCGCTCGCGGACGGCCGGGTGGCCGCCGTTGGCCTGGGCCGGGGTGTAGAGGCCCTGGTGGTCGTCGGTCAGGACGACGTCGAACGGCTCCGGCCGGTAGACGCACTCGACCGCGGCGGCGCCGGCCCGGGCGTCCTCGGGGGTCTCGGCGACGACCAGGGCGACGATCTGGCCGCGGTGGGCGATCCGCGGGGACTGCAGGACGGCGAGCGTCGGATCGCCGTCGTCGGGGAGAGCGAGCGCGGGGGCGTCGTGGTGGGTGAGTACCGCGAGCACGCCGGGGACGGCGAGTGCGGCCTCGGTCCGTACGGCGGCGAGGTCGCCGCGGGCGATCGTGGCGGGCACCGGCCAGGCGTGGGCGAGGCCGTCCGGGTGGTGGTCGCCGGCGTAGCGGGCGGTGCCGGTGACCTTGGCCCAGCCTTCGAGGCGGGCGAGGTCCGCCCGGTCGGTGGTCATCTGTCCTCCTGGACTTCGTCGGTCGGCGCGCTCGGAGCGGACGTTGCGGCCTGCACCGCCAGCGCGGTCAGTTCGGTGACGGCCAGCCGGTGGGCCAGCGGCACCTTGAACGCGTTGTCGCGCAGCGGGCGGGCGGTGGTCAGCTCGGCGTCCATGGCGCGGGCGAACGCCTCCTCGGTGGCCGGGCCCCCGGCGAGCGCGGCCTCGGCGGTGAGGGCCCGCCAGGGCTTGGGCGCCAGTCCGCCGAAGGCCAGCCGGACGCCGGCGACCCGGTCGTGGCGCACCGTCAGCAGGACGGCCAGGGAGACGGTCGCGAACGCGAAGGAGGCGCGTTCGCGGACCTTGCGGTAGCCGCCCGTCGCGCCGGCCGGCGGCGCGGGCAGCTCGACGGCGGTGATCAGCTCCGCCGGTGCGAGCTCGGTGTCGCGGTCGGGCGTGTCGCCCGGCAGCCGGTGGAACGCGGTGAGCGGGAGCACGCGGTCGCCGTCCGGTCCGGTGAGGTGCACCACGGCGTCCAGCGCGACCAGGGCGACCGCGAGGTCGGAGGGGTGGGAGGCCACGCAGTGCGCGGAGGTGCCGAGCACGGCGAGATCGCGGTGGACGCCGTCGAGCGCGGGGCAACCCGAGCCGGGCAGACGCTTGTTGCAGGGTTTGGTGACGTCCTGGAAGTAGAGGCAGCGGGTGCGTTGGAGGAGGTTGCCGCCGGTGGTGGCCGCGTTGCGCAGCTGGCCGCTCGCCCCCGCCAGGACGGCCCCGGAGAGGAGCGGGTAGCGGTCGCGGACCAGGGGGTGCGCGGCGAGGTCGCTGTTGCGGACGGTGGCGCCGATCCGCAGGCCGCCGTCCGCCGTCTCCTCGATCCGGTCGAGCGGCAGGCGGGCGATGTCCACCAGCAGGGCGGGCCGTTCCACACCGAGCTTCATCAGGTCGACCAGGTTGGTTCCGCCGGCCAGTGCCCGGGCCTGCGGGTGGGCGGCCAGCAGGGCGACGGCCGACGCCACGTCGGCCGGGCGGTGGTATCCGAGCGGCCTCATCCGGCGACCCGCGATCCCGCGCCGGCCCCGGCCGGCCGCCCGCCGGCGCCCTGCCCGCCGGCCGCGCCCGCGGCGGCGTCCCGCACCCGGCAGACGGCCCGCACGATGCCGGGGTAGGCGCCGCAACGGCAGAGGTTGCCGCTGAGCAGCTCACGGACGGCCGCTTCGTCGAGCGGGTCCGCCGCGGCGGCCGTCTCGTCGAGCAGGCCCGCGGCCGAGCAGAGCTGGCCCGGTGTGCAGAAGCCGCACTGGAACGCGTCCTCCTCGACGAACGCGCGTTGCAGCGGGTGCGGCCCGTCCGGCCCGGCGAGCCCCTCCACGGTCCGGACGGCTGCGCCGTCCTGGGCGACGGCGAGCAGCAGACAGCTGTTGAACCGGCGCCCGTCCAGCAGCACCGTGCAGGCCCCGCACTGGCCGTGGTCGCACCCCTTCTTCGCGCCGGTCAGACCGAGCCGGTCCCGCAGCGTGTCCAGCAGGGTGCTCCGGTGGTCCACCGTGAGCGTGTGCGGGTGGCCGTTGACGGTCAGCGTGATCGTGCTCGCGGTCGGCACGGTTTCGGTGGGATCCATGAGGCCAGGCATTCCACCGGGGTCGCGTCCGGACACGCCGCCGCCGCGCAGACCACCGAAACGCCGCACCGTGCCGCGTCGAGGGGGAGCGGTGCCGCAGGAGGGCGCGCCGCTCGCCGCGCTCGCTCACCGGACGGCGTCCTGCGGGGAACCCGTTCCGCGACCGACCTCTCGGTAGGCTGGTCGGATGACCGATGAACTCCCTCCCGGTGGCGTCGGGATCACCGAGGCCGAGGCCGGGGCCAGATGGGCGAACGCCTGGACGCCCACCGAGGTCGCGGCCCGGCTCGCAGGCGTCTCGGCCCCCTGGTGCGTCGCCGGGGATGGGCCGTCGACCTGTTCAGGGGCGAGCGGACCCGGCGCCACGACGACCTGGAGATCGCGGTCCCGGCCGCGCGGTTCCCCGAGATCCGGGCCCGGTTCGACGCGTTCGCCTTCGACGTCGTCGCGTCCGGCCGTCTCTGGGAGCTCACGCCGGAGGTGGCGGGACTGTCCCACCAGACCTGGCTGCGCGACCCCGCGACCGGGGACTTCCTGGTGGACGTCTTCCGCGAGCCGCACGACGGACCGACCTGGATCTGCCGGCGCGACCCCTCGATCCGCCTGCCGTACACCGCCGTCGTCCGCCGGACGGTGGACGGCATCCCGTACCTCGCGCCGGAACTGGCGCTGCTGTTCAAGGCCAAGGCCGCCCGCCCCAAGGACCGGCACGACTTCGCCGGCGCGCTCCCCCTGATGGACGGGGCCCAGCGGCAGACCCTGGCCGCGCTCCTCGCCCGGGTGCATCCGGGACACGGCTGGCTGGCGGACCTCCCGCCGGTCGACGGCCCCGCGCGCTGAAGACCCCGCGCGCTGAAGACCCCGCGCTCGGACGGCCCCGCGCTCGGACGGCCCCGCGCTCGGACGGCCCCGCGCTCGGACGGCCCCGCGCTCCGACGGCTCCGGTTCGCCGTGCAGCGTCACCGGTGCCCCCGGGTGCGGCGGGCGTAGTCGACGGTGACGGCGGCGAGGAGCGGGCCCCAGGCGACCAGGGGGAGGTAGCAGAGGGTCATCACCAGAGCGGCGAAGCCCTGCGGGGCGTCGGGGCTGCCCATGTTGTCGGGGCTGTTCCAGCAGAGGACACCGAGGACGCCCGCGGCCGTCAGGACCAGTGCGCCCAGTGCGGCCGGGACGACCGCGGCGAGGGGGCGGACCGCGCGCCCGCCGATCAGGGGCATCCAGCGGGGGACCACCCGCCCCCAGGGGCGGACCAGGCCGAGGGTGAGGAAGGCCAGGACCTCGGCGAGCGTACTCAGGGTCAGCATGTAGACGGTGCCCCAGCCGGGGACGTTCTGGTGGAGGAAGGCGAGCGCCTCACCGGAGAAGCCCATCGTCGCGCCGAAGGCGAAGGCGATCCGCCAGAGTCCGGACGGCACGGTGGTCCAGACGGCCGCCTTGGCGGCGAGTTCGGCCCAGCGTGGGGCGGGGGCGACGGCGGGGGCATCGGCCGGGACGCCGGCCGGGTGGAACGAGGACCGGACGGCGCCGTGGCCGGACGGCCGGGCCTGCCGGGCCGGGGTCCGGGCGGACCGGGCGGACTCTGCGGACCGGAAGGACTGCGTGGTGTCGATCATGGGACTGGCTCCTCTTCCCGGCGGCCCGGTCGGCCGCTGCGATGCCTCAAGACTGCTGGTCGGGCGGGGTGGGGCGGCAGATGCCGATCGGGCTGTTCCGGGAGGTCCGACCCGGGCCCGTATGTGCCGATCGGCAGGGGTGGCCGGGCCCGAAGATCCGTAAGGTGGGGGCATGGGGGAGGAAAGATGATCGGACGAACGCTGGCGGCTCTCGCCGTACCGGGCGTGGCGGTGCTCGCTCTGACGGTGCGACGACGGCACGGGCCGGCGACTGCGGTGACTCCGGCGAGTGCGGCGGGTGCTGCGACTGCGGCGACTGCGGCGACTGCGGCGGTGACTGCGGCGGTGGCTGCCGCGGTGTCGCTGGCGGTCACCGCCGCGACCGCGCTCCTCGGTCGGTGGGAGGAGGCGGACCGGATACCCGCCCTGGCGGCGCTGGCCGAACTGGCCGCGCTGCTCCTGCTGGTGGTACTCGCGCTGCGCCACTCCCGGCGCCGGCCCGGATCGGTGTCGGTCGCGGCCGTCGGCCTGGCGGTGGCACTCTGGCCGTCCCGGTTCGAGGGGGCCGACGCGGCGGCCGACCCGCTGACCCTCACCGGGTTCGGCGCGGTCCTCGTCGTCCCGGCGGCGCTCGCCGGGCTGTACCTGCGCGGCCTGGACGACACCCGGCGCCGTTCGGTGGAGACCGCCCGCCGGGCCCAGCGGATCGAACTCGCCCACGACCTGCACGACTTCGTGGCGCACGACGTCAGCGGCATGGTCGCGCTGGCCCAGGCCGGCACGGTCCTGGCGGCCGCCGACCCGGTCGGCGCGGCGGCGCTCTTCGAGCGGATCGAGAAGGCCGGGCAACAGGCGCTCGGTGCCCTGGACCGGACGGTCGACCTGTTGCGGACACCGCAGGATCGGCCGGGAGCCGAGCGCGCACCGCAGCCCGGCCTGGAGGAACTCGCCTCCCTGGTCGACCGGTTCGCGTCCTCCGGCCGTACCTCCGTGCAGCTGGAGGCCCCGGAGGAGGACACCGGGGTACCGCGCGAGGTGGCGGCGACGGCGTACCGGGTCGTCGTCGAGGCGCTGACGAACGTCCGGCGCCACGCCCCCGCCGCGCGTGCGGTCGTGGTGCGGGTCCTCCGGGTCGGGGGCGGTCTGGAGGTCACGGTGGCCGACGACGGCACCGGCGGCGCGGCCAATCCGGGCCCGCGCCGGGGCGGCGGCAGCGGGCTGGCCGGACTGGCGGCCAGGGTGGAGGCGCTGGGCGGAACGCTCACCGCCGGTCGGGGTGACGGCGGTTGGCTGGTCACCGCACGTATGCCCTTGGAGGGCCGATGACCATCAGGGTTCTGCTCGCCGACGACGACGAGGCGATCCGCAGCGCGTACGCGATCATCCTCGGAGCGCAGCCGGACATCGAGGTGGTCGGCTGCGCGGCCGACGGTGTGGAGGCCCTCGAACTGGCCCGGCGGCTGCGCCCGGACGTGGTGCTCGCGGACATCCGGATGCCCCGGCTGGACGGCCTGGAGCTGACCAGGCAACTGGGCGGGGAGTTCCGCGTGGTCGTGGTGACCACCTTCGACCTGGACGAGTACGTGCACGCCGCGCTGCGGGCCGGGGCGACGGGCTTCCTGCTGAAGCGGTCGGGCCCGGCCCTGCTGGCGGAGGCGGTCCGGGCGGCGGTCGCCGGGGACACGTTGATCAGCCCGCAGATCACCGTCCGGCTGCTGAAGCAGCTCGCGCAGCCGGAGCCCCTTCCGGCGCAGCGCCCCCGGGCGGGCGGTGCGGGGGCGGCGGCGCCGAAGGGTGCGGAGGCGCTGACCGCCCGCGAGAGCGAGATCGCCGTGCTCGTGGCGGACGGGGCCACCAACGCGGAGATCGGTGCGGCGCTGTTCATCACGTCCGGCACGGTCAAGAACCACCTCGCCTCGATCCAGCGCAAGATCGGGGCCCGCAACCGGGTGGGGATCGCCGCCTGGGCGTGGGAGCACGCCCGTACGGCCGGCGGTTGAGGGCGGGCCCGGCACCGTGGCCACGACCGGTTGCTAGCCTGCACGGATGGGACTGGACATCACCGTGGTCATGGCCGACTGGGAGCGGCTGGCCCGGATACCGGCGGGCGAGCGCCTGGTCGTGCTGACCGACGCCGTGCACCCGTACTTCTGCTGCGAGTCGTGCGAGGACGCCGACTCCGCGGTGCAGGGCGGGTGGGTGTGGCAGCGACAGTCGCCGTGGTGCGCCGAGTACCGGTTCCTCGGGACCACCGGTTCCTACAGCTGGCACTTCCACCTCGCCAACGCCTGGGAGGGTGTCAGGGCGTCGGTCGCGCCCGACCTGCGGGAGGCTCTCGACCGCTTCCTGGGAGGTCTGGTGTGGGACGGTCCGGACTACGGCTCCGCAGCGGGCGAGGACGACGGGTACCCGCCGGCGGGCGGCTTTCCCGACGATCCCGGACCGTGGTGTCCTCGTGTCCTCCTGCTCCGTGCGCCGGGCGAGGTGCCGGCGCTCGTCCGTGACTGGCGGACGGCCGAGCCGCGGCTGGAGGAGCTCCGCGAACCGTTCGACGCCCAGGCCCAGACCCAGGCCCAGGCCGAGGACGAAGCCGATGGCCGGGCGGCCCGGTCCGGCCGCTTCGACGAGGCGGTCGCGCTCCTGCGCGAGTGGGGCGAGGTGGTCACGGGGGCCGGGGAGCGGGGCTGGGGCCTGATCGGACTCCCGTACTGATCACGGCCCACCGCATCAGCCCCGCCCCGCCCCGCCCCGCCCGGACCGGCCCGGAGCGGGCACAGGGTGCCTGCGTCCGGGCCGGCTTCAGGCCGAGGCCGCGGCGACGCAGAACTCGTTGCCCTCGGGGTCGGCCATCACCACGTGATGCCCGTCGAACTCCGCCAGGACGGACCCACCCGCCGTCACCAGCCGATCGGACTCCGCCCTGATCCGGGCCCACCGCTCCTCGGGGCTGCCGTGTCCCGGCACCCGGACGTCGATGTGGAGCCGGTTCTTCGCCGTCTTCGGCTCGGGGACCTTGAGGATCGTGAGGCGGGGGCCGACGCCGTCGGGATCGCAGAGCCACGCCCCGTCGTCGACGGATTCGTCCTCCGGCAGGTCGAACTGCGCGAGCCACTCCTCGCGGGTCGCGAAGGGAGCGGGTGGCGGCTCGTCGACGTAGCCCAGCGCCGTCTTCCAGAAGTCGGCGAGGAGTTGTGCGTTCGCGCAATCCAGGGTCAGATCGATGGTGGCTGACATGGCAGGAGCGTACTGCGGACCTCCGACAGCCGCCGGTCGTCCGCCGGTACGCGTGAGCGCCAGGACGGGCCGACGCCCCTCGCGGCCGCCGGACGGGGCGGCCGCGAGGGGCGCGGCGGGTGTGACGGGCGTGCGGCCTACAGGTACACGCCGGAGACCTCGAAGGTCTGCACGGTACGGGCGTTGAAGGTGGACCAGAACCGGTTGCCGTGGAGGTAGGTGTCCTCGTAGTACCGGTAGCGCTCGCCACCGGGGTTCGTTCCGGTGGCCCACCGGCCGATCAGGGCGTTGTCCTGGCCGGGCGTGCTGAACCTGGACAGGTCGAAGTCGATCGTCTGCCCGTCTCCCCCGTAGTTCACGGCGACGATGACCAGCTTGTGGTTGACGCCGTCGTAGGCCGCGACGGCGTCGGGGTGGCCCGCGTCGATGATCGTCATACCGGGGCGGATGTGCCGCATGTACTGGGCGAGGACGTAGAACTTGGGGTTGACCGCGCCGATCACGCCGTTGGTGAGGCTGATCGCGCCGTAGTTGTTCCAGTCGAGGATCTGCCAGATGACCCAGGCCGTGGGGTGCAGCCAGCGCAGGTCGTAGTTGAGGTTCCGGGCGAGGAGCATGCCGCTGGTGTCCCCGTCGCCGTACTCGGACATCCAGATGTCCTTGTTGTCCGCCGCCACGGCCTGGTGGAGTGCGTAGCGGTCGCCGTTGTCCTCGTAACCGTGGACGTTGACCCGGCCCACGGCCGCGCGGGTGGCGGCGTCGAAGTCGGAGTTGTTGGTCCAGTTGTACACGGCGCTTCCGACGCCCCAGTCGTCGAGACCCGCCACCATCATCCAGTTCAGGCCCCGCACGTCCAGCTGGGCGCGGGTCTGCCGGACGATCTCGGCGATCTGGGGGCGGTCGTAGTGGCAACCCTCCTGCCCCTCGATCGACTCCGTCGACGCCTCCCACTTGGCCAGCGGTTCGTTGACGGGTTGAACGGAGGTGAAGTCGATGCCCCAGTGGTCGTGGGCGTACCGCGCCACCGTTGCCAGGTACGCCGCGTGACGGCCGAAGTTGCCGTCCTGGAGGTTGCAGGTGTGGCCGCTGACCGCTCCGCGCGGATCGTCGTTCTTCAGCATCCACCACATGGGCGAGTTGGTGAAGAGTTCGAACTTGTCCGCGCCCCGGTCCCGGGCCAGCCACATCATGTCGCGCTGGTTCGCGTCCGCGTTCCAGTTCCAGCTCGCCGACTGCGGGTCGTCCGAGAACCAGTCGAGCTGGTAGCCCTCGATCTTCTTGAAACCGTCCAGCGCCGGGACGGGCTTCATCGTCCTGCCGCCGATGCTGTTCGTCCCCGAGGCGCCGGCGTTGTAGCGGACCACGTTCATGCCCAGGCCGGGCACCGTCTCACCGTGGAACTGGACGGTCTTCCGGCTGAACAGCACGTCGGCCAGGTCCTCCTGCGGGCCCAGCTGGTTGGCCCACCAGGCCAACGACGTGCCCCAGCCCTCCCAGGTGCCCCAGGTGTGCGACGGATTGACCGTGGTGGTGAAGTCGGCCCTGGCGGTCCCCGCAGCGGCGACCACCGCCATCGCCCCGACCGGCACACCCACCAGTCCGCGCAGGACAGTACGACGTTCCATCAGCCCCCCCAACAGGCCCCCGCGCCGGAATCCCGACGCACGCGAACGGCACAGTACCGTACCGACACGACGACGAGGTCGGTCGGACGATCAGCGCTTCCGGCCACCTCGTCCGCCGGTCTGCCGGGAGGTCCCGGAGCCCGTCGAGGCCCGGTTCCCGTCGGCGCGAGCGGACCTGAGGCCGCGCCGGGAACGAACGCTGCTCCTCCGGCCGGCCCCGCGCGCAGCCGGTCGGCGTCGCGCCGGGCACCGACCGGCCGGGGAGGCCCGGTCGTTCTCGTCGACGCCTGCTCCGGGTGAGCCCGGAACGCGCGGAGGTCCGGGTGCCGTGCGGTCCCGTCCGTGCCCCCGGGTCAGCTGAACGGGCCCTGTTCGGTGAAGCGTTGCAGGGCGCGCGCGAAGATCCCGGCCTCGGCGGGGGGCCAGGTGGCGAGGGTGGCTTCGATACTGTCGGCCAGACGGCGGCGCATTTCGGCGACGGTGCGCTCGCCGTCCGGGGTGAGGGCGAGCAGGGTGGCGCGCTGGTCGTGGGGGTCGGGCTGGCGGCGGAGCAGGCCCGCCGCCTCCAGGCGGGTGGCGCGGCGGCTGACGCCGGAGCGGTCGAGGCCGATCTCGACGGCCAGGTCGGCGGCGCTGCGCGGGCCGGTGCGGCCGAGGCCGCTGAGGACGGGGTAGGTGACCTCGTCCACCGCTTCGCCGAGGTGCTCGGTGAGGCGGTGGTAGAGGGTGGTGCGGGTGCCGCGTCGCAGGAGGGTGGCGAGGGCGTCCGCGACGGCGTCACCGAGACCGGCGACGGCTGCGGCGTCGGGGGTGTCGGAGGTGTCGTCGGGGGTGGTGGCAGGCCTGGGGGAGGGGGTGTCCTTCACGCCTCCCATCCTAGCGTGCGCGGCGCACGCGTTCTGGGGTACAGTCCTTCCATAAGCGTGCGGCACGCACGCACCCCTGGTCCGTGGAAGGAACCGCCATGTCCGTCACCGCCTCGCACACCACCATCACCGCCGCCCTGACCGACCTGCTCCTGACCCCCGGCCTCGACCTCGACACCGCCGTCGACCGCCACTTCACCCCCGACTACCGCCAGCGCACCGACGGCAGTTGGGCCGACCGGGCCGCCTTCGTCGACCACATCCGCCACCTGCGCGGGGTCGTCGCCTCGGGCACCCTGGAGGTCCACGAGGAGTTCCACGCCGGCAACCTCACCGCCGACCGCCACACCGTGGACGTCGTCAAGACCGATGGCACCCAGGTCCGTATGGAGGTCTACCTCTTCGGCGAGTACGGCCCGTGCGGGCGCTTCCGGCGCATCGAGGAGACCACCCTCCTCCTCGACGGGCCCGAGGCCGAGCGGGACCTCGGCTCCGCGCGCTGAACCCCGCGCACCTGTCGCGGACGCTAGGACCGCTCGCGCACGGACGGCAACCGGTCGCACCACCGTCGCCCCGGTTCCCCGGCCCGGCGGCCACGCTGCGTGGCCGCCGGTCGACCGAGCTGCGCGGCTCCCGTTCCGGCGGGATGGTGGGAGGGAGAGGGCGCTCGCACTCCGGTCGCGCGCCCGTACCGCAACCTCCCGGGATGCTGACATGGATCCGACCATCACCTCGGCGGACCTGGCCGCCGCCATCGACCCGGAAACGTTCGGGAACCACCTCGCGAGCATCAAGCCCGCGCACGACCACATGGGCCACCACGGCCACGCGTCCTCCGTCCGCGAGGTGGAGTTCGAAGGCCACAAGATCAAGATCGTCACCTCGTACGAGATCACCGTGGACGGTCGGCCGCTCGCGGTCGGGCTCAACGTGCACGACGACGGCTCGCTGTCCTGCCACGGCCTGCCGGCCTACCAGTTCACCTCGGCGGTGGAGACGGTCCGGACGCTGATCCGCAAGTACCCCAGGCACTTCCCGAAGGACCCGTGACATGTCCGTCGTCCGAAGGAACATCCTCACCGACGCCGCCGCGCGGGACGACTACATCGAGGGCGTCCTCGCACTCAAACAGGAGGAGAGCGGCTTCACCACCCAGCAACTCGGCGTCCCGGGGCCGGCCGTCCCCGTGCACACCTACGACCAGTTCGTGATCTGGCACTGCTGGACGATGATGACCCCGATCCCACCGGGCGGGAACCCCGACGACCGCAACGCCGCCCACGCCGGGCCGATCTTCCTCCCGTGGCACCGGGTGATGCTCGGTCTGCTGGAGGCGAAGATCCAGAAGATCCTGGACAAGCCGGGCTTCGCGCTGCCCTACTGGGACTGGGCCGCCGACGGAGACCTCGGCTCGCCCACCGACGCGACCGTCTTCACCGAGCACTACCTGGGCGGGGACGGCGACCCCGTCAGCACCGGGAGGTTCGCGTTCGACCCGGCCGATCCGGCGACCTTCGCCGTCCGCATCGAGAGTGACCCCAGCGGGATGCCCGTCCAGGCCGACCCGCCCCGCGGCCTGAGCCGGTTCCTCGCCGTGGACTGGCCCGCCCTGCCGACCGGCACCGAGGTGAAGAGCACGCTCGCCTACGCGCCGCCGAGCGGCAGCGGGCCGGCGGCCCGCTACGACACCCTCGACTTCAACGTGTCCTCGCGGGGCTTCCGCAACCTGCTCGAAGGCTGGATCCCGAGCGATCCCGTCCGTCCGGTCCACATGCACAACCAGGTCCACGTGTGGATCAGCGGGGACATGGCGTTCGGTACGTCCCCCAACGACCCCGCGTTCTACCTGCACCACTGCAACGTGGACCGGATCTGGGAGGGCTGGATGAAGCGGTACGGCCGGATCTACTCCCCGGACATGAGCTTCCCGGCGAACAGGTTCAAGGGCGAGCGGATCGACGACCGGATCGTCTCGCCGCTCGGGGCGCACGCGACGCCGGGATCCGTGCTCGACTTCTCCGCCGTCTGCACCTATGACGTCCTGCCCTGACCGGTGACGGCTCCGCGGCCCCGGTCCGTCCGTGGCATCGGGGCCGGTTCGCCCGCGGGTCGGCGGGTTGCCGCCGCTCGGCGGAGGGACAGGATGGACAGTGGTGCCGTCAGCGGATTCCTCGTCCGGCGGTCGTGTGCGGGCCGGCCGGGCGGGGCGGTGTGGAGGTGTGGCGATGAGCAGGGTGGAGGAGTCGATCGACGTGGACGTGCCGGTCCGCGTCGTCTATGAGCAGTGGGCGTCGTTCGAGGACTTCCCGCAGTTCATGGAGGGTGTGGAGGAGGTCAGGCAGCTGGACGACCGCCGTGCCTACTGGCGGGTGAGGATCGCCGGACTGCTCCGGGAGTTCGAGACCGAGATCGTCGAGCGGGCGCCGGACGAGCGGGTCGCCTGGCGTACCACCGGCGAAACCGTGAAGCACTCCGGCACGGTCGACTTCGAGTCGCTCGACACGAGCCGGACGCGGGTGAGGATGGTCATGGTCTTCCAGCCCAACGGGCTGGCCGAGAAGGCCGCCGACAAGCTGGGTGTGCTCGACCGGCAGGTGCGGGGAGACCTGCGTCGCTTCAAGGAGTTCATAGAGGATCACGGCGTCGAGGGTGGCCCCCGGCCGGCGTCGGACAGCGCCTGACGCCGGACAGCGCCTGATGCCGGACCGCCGCGGGCCGGCCATGCGCGGTGCGGTCACGCGCGGGGCGGGCTCCGGCGGGCGGAGCGGGCGAGCCGTTCGGCCAGGGCTTCGACGAGTTCCCGGAGCTCGGCCGGGCGTTCGATGCTGAAGGGCCGGTCCAGCGAGGCCAGCGTGGCGGGCAGCCAGTCGAGCCGGTCCACGCGCAGGTCGACGCGGGACCAGCCGTCGGCCTGACGGTCCGCGTCGTCCGGGGTCGGCAGTTCCTCCACGATCGCGATGCCGGGCGGCAGCCGGGTGTGCACGTGGTCGGCCGTGGCCTGGACGTACAGGGTCACCCGATGCCGGTACGGGGCCGTGGCGAGCGACGTCAGGACGCGTTTCGCCGGGTCGGGTCCGGTGGGCGGTTCGAACGAGCCCGGCAGGGTCCGCACGTCCGTGATGCGGTCCAGCCGGAACGTCCGGTCCTGGCCGGTCGTGGGATCAGAAGCCGTCACGTACCACCTGCCCGCGTGGGCGACGAGCCCGTGGGGGTGCAGCGTGCGTTCGCTGCGGCGACCGTCCGCGGCGGTGTACCGGACGGCGATCGGGCGGCGGTGGTTCACCGCGTCGGCGACCGGCAGCAGGACGCCGGATTCCGGGGCCGCCGCCTCGCCGGGCCGAGCAGTGAAGGCGAGCGAGCCGAGCACGGCGTCGAGCCGGTGGCGGAGCCGTTCGGGCAGCACCCGCCGGATCTTGGCGGTGGCCGTCTCGCTCGCCGTGCCCGTGGCGGTCGTGAGCCCGGCCCGCTCGCCCGCGAGCAGGCCGAGCAGTACGGCGAGCGCCTCGTCGTCGTTCAGCATGAGCGGGGGCATGCGGTAGCCGGGGGCGAGCCGGTAGCCGCCGTGGCGCCCGCGGACCGACTCGACGGGCACGTCGAGGTCGACGAGGTGGCCGACGTAGTGCCGGACGGTGCGCTCGTCCACGTCGAGCCGGTCGGCGAGTTCGGTCGCGGTCCGGATGCCGCCCGACTGCAGGAGTTCCAGCAGGGCGAGCACGCGGGCGATGGGGCGAGGCATGTCCGGAAGTCTCTCGCACATACCGGGCGGATTTCGCCCGGTATCGGTCGTAGCGTGCGTTCGGAAGCACCGACCGACCAGGAGAGAACCCATGGACTTCGCCTCTGCCCGCATCATCACGGGCGGCGTCGCCCGACTCGTCCACTTCTACGAGCGGGCCACCGGAGCACCCGCCGACCGGTCCACCGAGGACTTCGCCGAGATCCGGCTCGCCTCGGCCACCCTCGCGATCGGCAGCACCCGGACGGTCCCGTTGTTCGCGCCCGGCTCCGCCCGCCCGGCCGACAACCACAGCGTCATCCTGGAGTTCCTCGTCGACGACGTGGACGCCGTGCACGAGAACCTGACCGGTTTCGTGGCGGACTTCGTCAGCGGGCCGACCACGATGCCCTGGGGCAACCGGTCGCTCCTGATCCGTGACCCCGACGGCAACCTCGTCAACTTCTTCACGCCCGTCACGCCTGCCGCCGTCGAGAGGTCCGCCCGCTGAGGACGAGCGCGGGCCGACCGGGCGCGCCGGTGACGCAGCACCCGGTCCGCCACCGGATCCGGCTCTCCTCCGGCCCGCCTCGTGATCAGTCGCGGTACAGCACGCCCCTGGCCGGGAAGCCCGTCCAGGTGAGGGCGAGCGATCCGTCGTCCTGGCGGGTGAGGAGGAGGTCGGCACTCGCGGCACACTCGCGCGCCACGCCCTGCCTGCTGATCGTCTCGTGACCACGTCGTGAGTCCGGAGAGGTCTCCAGGAGCGTCCAGGATCCGAGGCACCCCTGGACGGGGTACTCGATCTTGCCGAACGTCTCGCCGATCCTGGAATCCCACAGGGTGACGACGATCGGGTACGTGCCGGTCCTGTCGGTCACGGTCGCGCGCCACGTACCGGCCCACGGCGAACTCGGCAGTGCCGGGGCGGCGGTGGGCGTGCTTTCGCCGGGCGGTGCCGACGGGGCGGGCGCGGCTCCTGTCCGGTCGGCGGAGGAGGGCGCGGCCTCCGTCGGCCTCGTGTCGACGACGTGGACACCGTTCGTGGGGAACAGCCACGCCAGCAAGCCGATCAGGGCGCTGACCGATCCCGTGACCACACCGACCGCGGTCCAGTGCACGGCCCGACGACCGGCCCCGGGCTGTCCTTCGTCCAACGGAACGTCCTCCTCGGGCGAGCGCGCTGCAGCGTTCCCGGTACGGGAGGCACATGATTCCGTAGGCGCGGCGGTGCCCGTGCCGAGTGAGGGAAAACCGATGGGGCGGGCCGCCCGGCCGTGGCCCGCCCGGCGGGCCGTGCGCGGGGTGGCGAGAGCGGGGTGGCGAGCGCGGTCAGAACCAGTGCAGGCAGTGCGGGGAGCGTTCGGCGCGGAAGAGGGCGTCGGCACGGGCAGCCGCGTCCGGGCGGTGGGCCCGGACGTGTCCGGCCCGCACGAGCGTACTCGGGGCGGTGCCGCCGAGGTAGACCGAGCCCAGGTCGCGCACGTCCAGGGACAGGTCGGGCTCCCGGTCCGTCGGGACGCAGACGGCCCGGCCGTCCCGGGCGGTCAGCAGGTAGCGGCCGTGCTCGCCGAGGAACGGGTCGTGGACGTCGAGGACGAGCTCGCCGTCCGCGAACCAGCCGCGCGCGGCCAGCGCACGCGGGACGTCCAGCAGCCGCACCCAGAGCCAGTCGGTGTCGCCGCTCACCTGGCCGGCGCGGAAGTCGGCAAGCTGCCAGCGCAGCGGGTGCTCGGGAGGGAAGTGCTTGAACACGACCTGGGTGACGAGGTCGTGCCCGAGCACGAACCGGGCCAGGGCCGTGTGGGCGGCGTCATCGGTGGCGACGGTCTCGTCGACCGTCAAGGTGTCGGGCTCGCCGAGCGCGTAGCTGGCGTACCCGTCCGCGACGCCGTCGGCGTTCCGGTGGACGGCGACGTGGCGCGGCGCCGCCGAGACCGGGGGCTGGCCCGCGCGCAGGGCCCACCAGCGGTGCGGCCGGGACAGCGCGCCGGGCTGGGCGCGGCGGTACCGGTCGTAGACCTCCTCCAGGATGCCGCCGCACTCGGCGCGCCGCAGGAGCTCGACCGTGCCGGTGTCCGGGGCGGTGCCCGAGGTGGTACCCGCGGTGTTCGCCGGCGCGTCGGCCCGTCCGTGCGCCCGGGGGAGCGCGAGGGCGGCCCGGTGGCGCGGCACCGTCAGCCGCTGCGTGTAGGTGGCCGGCCCGTAGCCGAACCTGCCGTAGATCGGGGCCTCGGAGGCCAGCAGGACCGAGAGGAACTCCCCGCCTGCCCGCAACCCGGCGAGCTGATGCCGCATCATCGCGCCGAGCACGCCCTGGCGCCGGTGCGAGGGCAGGACGCCGACCGCGGTCACACCGGCGACCGGGACGAGGTGCGAACCGGGCAGGGTGAGTTCGAAGGCGTGCGTGGCGGCCGTGCCGACGGGCCGCCCGTCCTCCGCCAGGGCGAGCAGGCAGCGGTCCATGTCGATCGCCGACCACCAGAGCCCGCCGCCCTCGACCGGGGTCTCCGGGAAGCGCCCGAACGCGGCATGGACCGTGTCGACGAAGACGTCAAGGTCCTTGTCGCTCGTGGAACGAATCTCCATCGCTGCCGCCGCCTCCCCGGGATACCGGGCACCACGAGCCGTGGTGCCCGGCCACAGTGCAGCGCCTATCCACCGCCGGGGCAAGCGAATTACGGCCTGCCCCGGGGCTGGTCATATCATCTAGCGTCCAACGGAGGGAGTCCGAGCGGTCAGCCAGACCTTCAGCTCCGCGCACGCGGCTTGTCGTGCTCCTTCGGAGCCGGACCACCAAGTGAACATCCGGGTACCGGAGTCGAGATCCTCCCACCACCGGCGGGCACTCTCGGTGAGGTGGTGACGGGCAGTCCCGTCGGTCCGGGCAGCCCACCGAGCAAGCCGGGGGGCGACCGAGGAGCTCGCTGTCGTGCCCCGCTGTCTTCCGTGGCCGGCGCGGCCTCCAGGTTCCACCTCCGGCACCGACCGAGGCCGGCGGCACGAGGGGAGCGGGAGGCCCGGCCTGCGCCCGGCTCGGGGCAGGCCGGGCGGCTGTCGGACCCGCGTGCGATCGTCTGTGGACGATCGCACGCGGGCTGCGGGCGCTCGCTTCGGTACCGGAGGGGGCAGGTGAGCAGGATGACGGGTTGGACCGGTGCGACCTGGGACAGCTGGGGGCACCTCGGTGACATTCGTGCGCGGCTCGATGCGGGAGCCGACCCGGATACGTGGGGCGAATTCCGGCCCCTGCACCGGGCGGCGACGGTGGGCTCGCCCGAGGTGGTGGCCGAACTGGCGGGCCGCGTCTCGGACGTGAACACGCTGTGGAACGGGACGACGGCACTGTGGGAGGCCGTCGTGGCCGGCAGGCCGGACAATGCCCGGGCCCTCGTCGCGGCCGGTGCCGATCCCTGGCTGCCCCAACTCGGCGGTTGGTCGCCCGGCGGGCTGGCCCTGGCCGGCCCGGTCCCCGACCTGTTCCCCTTCCCCGTTCCCGACGGACAACCCGGCCCGACCGCTGCCGAGCAGGTCACCGCCCGGTACGGTCGGCAACTCGTCGAGGCGCTGGGCCGCTTCCACTTCGAAGGCACCGGCCTCGCCTGCGTCGCCGGCATCGACGCGGCCGAGGCGATCCGCCGTCTGGACGCGACACCGGTGGACGAGGAGACCGCGGAGGACTTCCTCGACAACCCGTACGAGGTCGACGCGAGCGAGAGGATGCTCGTCGCCGGCGTCACGACCGTGCCCGGCGGATGCGTCGTCACCCAGCCCTGGGGCTACACCCCCTCAACCCCGGTCGCCATGGCCCGCCTGACTGTGGGCACCAGAGGCTACGGCCTCTACGCCAACGCCAAGAGTGGCAACCAGGGCCGCATCGCCCGCAACGGCACGAACGGGGCCCACGGCCTCCACCCCGGTGGCGGCCCCCACCTCGACGACAGCCGCGAGGACGTCCTCACCGGATACCTCTACCACGGCCACGCCGTCGCCCAGGCCTGCGCCTTCGCCGGACTGCGGCCCACCGATGCCCGCGCCGTCACCGGCCCCGCCGACACCTGGATCCGATTGCCCGACCTCGACTACTGGGAACTCCGCTCCGACCGCAGGGGCTGATCCCGGCCTTCGGTGGCGCCCCCGTCGAGCGTCACGAGGCCGGACGACTGCGGTGGCTCCCCGTGCGCCCCGGCGGTCAGGTGGCCCTGGGTGTCGGGTCGGCGTGGAGCGCGGCGAAGGAGAGGAGCAGCGCGGCGGTCCCCGGTGGATCCTCCAGGATGGGGGCGTGCCCGGCGCCCGGCAGCAGGTCGACTCGCGCGCCAGGGACGACGAGGTAGTCGGCGGCGGACGAGGGACGCCATCGGCGGTCCTGGTCGCCGAAGATCACCTGCAGCGGCTTGCCGAGGGCCGTCAGCCGGTCCGGGAGCGCCTGCCGGTCCAGATAGGCGGTGGACGCCTGCATGGCCGCGGCGACCGCCCGAAACGTCATGCCGCGCAGCTCGTCGACGAGGTCCTGGCGGACGAACTCGGGTGGAGCCGCAAGCGTCTGTGGTCCCGGTTCCACGCGCACGTCGGCCTTCCGCCGAAGAGCGTCGCGAAACTGGTCCGCTTCGACCACGCCGTGCACCGCCTGGTCGCCGGGGGAGCCGTGGCCCGCGTCGCGGCGGACGCCGGCTACTACGACCAGTCCCACCTCCATCGGGACGTCATGGAGTTCACCGGCACGACCCCGGCCGCCGTGTCGGGCGAGCCGTCCTCACGGTGGACGACCGCGCCTGGCCGGCCGTGTAGCGCCCGTGTGGGGAGCGCGACGGATCCCCCGGGCCCGGCCGGTGTCCCGACGGGACGCGGGGGTCACTTCTCCGGTGCCGTGCAGGCGTCGGGTCGGCTGCCCGGCGGGAGGAGTCCGCGTTCGGCCTCGGACAGTTCGCGGGCGGCGAGGTCGCACGCGCGTCGGCGCCAGGTCTCCGGGTCCAGCGGCAGCACCTCCACGGACGAGCCCTCGGACCAGGCGAGCCGGCTGCCGTCCGCCGACCAGTCGCCCGTCGCCCCGTAGCCGGGGGAGAAGTGGTACAGCTCCGTGCCCTTGCCCACGTCCCAGAAGGTGAAGGAGTTGGCCGTGGCCACGGTGCTCAGCCGGGACGGGGTGGGGAAGCCGTTGAGCCACTGAACGCCTTGGTAGGCCAGTGTCCGCCACGTGTGCTTGTCCATGTCGCGGATCCTGAGGACCTCGTCGGTGGTGACCACGGCCAGCAGCCGGCCCGTCTGGTCGAAGGTCATCTGCCGGGGCGTGCCCTTCTCGGAGTCGAAGCTCTCGACGACCTTGCCCTCCTTGAAGTCCCAGATCTGGATCTCGTCTCCCCCCGAGCGGACGGCCGCCTGGTTGTGACCGGCGCGGGCCACACCGAAGACGGTGGAGGCCGCGGCCGACAGGTCGACCGGCTCCTGGACCGACGGCCGGTACGGCTTCCCGGCCTGCGCGCCGGACCGGAGGTCCCAACGGGACACGTAGGAGACGGCCGAGACCACGGCGTGGTCGTCGCCGTCGAACCAGACGTTGACCCAGGCCGGGGTCCGGCCCGTGCGGGGATCGACGCCCGCCGGATCGATCCCCGGGGGAGCGGGCAGCACCAGGCGGCGCACCTCGGCGAGTTCGGTGCCGGGGTCGGTGCCGGGCGGCCGCAGATCCCAGACGAGGACGCCGAGGCCGTCGGTCGTGACGGTCAGCAGCCGCCTGCCGTCGGGGCTGAACATCGGGTAGCTGCGCGCGAGTGGGGCGGAGGGGTGCAGGGCCGCGAGCTGGCGGCGCGTCTTCAGGTCCCACAGGCGCAGGGTCCTGCCGTCCGCGTCGACACTGGCGATTCGGTCGTGGTCCACGTCGACGGTGCGGATCAGGCTCGTGAGCATGGCACTGTCGAAGCCGGTGGGCGCGGGCACCCGGGCGACGACGACGGTGCCGCCCGCGCTGACCGCGACCCTCATCGCGTCGGGGGGACCGGCGAGGCTCACGGCCGGCAGCGTGGTCGAGCCCGCGACGAACTCGTCCTGCTGTGCGGGGGCGGGCAGATCGAGCGTGGCGGGCAGTCCCTCCTGGAGGTCCAGCACCAGGAACCGGTACCGGCCCAGGCCGGCCCCGAACCGCTGCGCGGGGTTGAGCAGGAAGCGTCCCGTCCGGTCGAGCCGGGGCACGTACAGCGGGCAGACCAGGCCCAGTTGGCTGGTGCTGTACTGCTTCTTCACCCTCGGCTGCCCGGTCAGGTCCCAGGCCTGGAGGACTCCGTTGGCGGTGCACCGCACGAGGGTGGAGCCGTCCGCGCTGACCGTGACCTGCCCGACTTCCTGGCTGCCCCAGGTCTCCTCGTCCCGGAGGCCGCCGGACAGCTGCCAGCGCACCAGCTTGCCGTTCGCGCCGGCGGCTGCGCCCTCCGGGACGATCCGGCCGATGACGGTGGCACCGTCCGGGCCGAACCAGGCGTGCGAGGCGTTCCAGCCGGCCGGGGGTACGAGGGTGTCGCCGACCCGCGATCCCGTGGCCGTCTCCCACACCGAGACCCCTTCACCGGGGACGGCTGCGAGCAGCCGCTGCCCCGGGGCGTCGAAGCGGATGTCCGAGGCTGCCCGCGCGTTGTTGCGGGCCTGCTCGGTGTCCCGCAGCTTCACCGTCCGCCAGCTGCCGTCGGTCTGACGGGTGCCCGCCGTGACGAGGCCGTAGGGGGTGGAGGTCGCGACGGTGCGGCCGTCGGCCGAGGCCGTGACCAGCCGGACGACCCCCGTTCGGATCTGTGAGAGCTGCGGCGATCCGGTGGTGAGGTCCACCCCCAGGAGGTCGCCGGAGTGGAGGCCGACGGTGACGTGCTTGCCGTCCTCGCTGATGAACGTGTCCCGGACCTCGCCCTTGCCCTCCAGCACGATCTGTTCGACGTGCCGCATGCGGACGTACTGCTCGAACAGCGCCGTCTGTGCCTCGGGGGCCGGGTCCGTGCGGTACGCGGCGGCGCTCACCAGGGCCGAGGTGGTGAGCGACACGTCGTCGAGCCGGCCGGCGAGTTGCGCGAGCTGCGGGGAGGCGGCCCGCCGCAGGTCCTCGCCGAGCTTGCCGTTGGCCCCGTAGAACATCCAGGAGAAGGTGCCGGCGACGACCAGCAGGGCGCTCAGGAGGCAGATCACCGCCTTCCTGCGCCACTTGGCCCAGCGGGCCTGGGAGGCCTCTTCGGTGCGCCGGGCCAGGCTTGCCTCGTAGAACTCCCGCTCGGGAATCGAGAGTTCGCTCATGCGGGCCCGGACCTGGGCGACGGCGGTGTCGAGCGGCGCGCCCGTCAGGAGCTGGTCCCGGGCCTGGTCCAGCTCGCGCCAGCGGTCGAGGTCGTGGCGGAAGCCGGCGCGCCAGGTGAGGAACTCCCGGTCCTGCGCCACCTGGTGGGCCAGGGTGGGCCAGGCGCCGATGAGCGCCTCGTGGGCCAGTTCGACGGTCTGGCCGCGCTCCGGATCCCCGCCGACGACCAGGATCCGCCGCTCCGCGAGCCGGCTGGCGATCCGCCACCGCTCCTCCCCGGCCTCGGCCCGGCTCAGCACCCCGCGCAGCGGCGCCTCACCTCCCGGCATCAGCCTGACCAGGGCCGTGAGCAGCCGCAGGGCCTCCTCCCGGTCGACCTCCGCGATGCCGTCCCGCCAGGCGGCCTCCGCGTGGCGGCCCAGGGCGCCGCGAACCCCGCCGATCTCCTCGTACGCGGTGAACCTCAGGCGGCCCAGGGCCCGTTCGTCCCACAGTCGCGCCAGGACGAAGCCCAGCAGGGGCAGGACACCGGGCCCGGTGCCGGCGTCGTCGAGCATCCGGGCGACCAGCCCGGGGTCGTAGGAGAAGGCGGGGATGCGGGCCAGTGGCCGCAGGATCACCTCGGACATCTGGGCACGGGTCATCGGCAGCAGCGGCCGGACGGCGGCCCGGTCCAGGGCCGGTCCCAGCACGGGGTGCGAGAGCGCCGCCTCCATGAAGTCGGCCCGGAGGGTGACGAGTACGCGCAGCCCCGGGGGGCGCGGCTCGGGGAAGAGGAGTCCCACGGTGAGGTCGTCCGCGCGCCGGGGGTCGGGCAGGACCGCCTCGGCCTGGTCGAGGACGACGAGAAGGCGTTGGGCGCGCTCGCCCAGCGCGAGCCGGGCGGTGACCGGCAGGCCGTGGCGGATCAGGGACTCCTCCAGGTGCCGCGGCCCCGCCGGTCCGGCGCGCAGCTCCGGCCGGGCCAGCCGGGCGAGTTCCGCGGCGAGGGCGGTGCGTACGGGGATCCCGTCGGCGGCGCGCACCACGAGTACTTCGTAGCCCCGCGCACGCATCCGCGGCGCCACTCCGGCCAGGGCCAGGGAGGACTTCCCGCAGCCCGAGGGGCCGACGACGGCCACGCAGGTCCGCGGGCCGGAGTCGAGGAGGGCGGTCACGTCCGCCACCTCGCCGTCGCGGCCGAAGTACACCTCGGCGTCCGCCTCCTGATAGGTGCCCAGTCCCCGGAAGGGGGAGGCGGGGGTGAGGACGGGAGCGAGCGGCGGGACCTCCGCGATCAGGGTCTGCGTGGGGATCATGAAGCTCTGCCGGGCTCCGGAGAGCTGGGCGGCCACGACCATCCCGACGACGGCCCCGGCCTGCTCGTCCCAGACGGGGCTGCCGCTGAATCCCTTGTCCACGCTGACGCCCTGCTGGTCGGCGCCCGAGAGCTGCACCCACCCCTCGGCGGTCGCGCCGCGCAGCCGCCCGGCGTGCCACACGCCGCCGGGGGAGACGGCGGGGAATCCCGCCACCCGTACGGGGTGCTGCCACACGCTCGCAGGCGAGGCCATGGCCAGTGGGGTCGCGCCGCGGATCGGTGCCGCCAGTCGCAGGACGGCGATGTCCCCGGTGCCGTCGGCCCGCAACGGGACCCAGTACGTCACTCCCGCCGCGGCCCGGCCGGCAGTGCCGGACAGGGGCCGGTCCAGGGTCAGGGTGCCCTGCGGCTCCCGGACCTGCGTGCGCGGCAGGCCCAGGGCGTCGGCGACGACATGGGCACAGGTCACGGCCAGGTCCGGGGCCACGAGGAACCCGACGCCGCCGACCGTTCCGTCGGGGCCCGTGACGCGGACGATGGCGGAGCCCAGCGCGGCGTCCGCGTTCGCGGACCCGCTCGCGATGGTCATCCCGACCCCTTACGGAGTGTCGAGCGGCGCCGGGGAGTTCCAGGTCAGGGTCACCGAGAAGTTGGCCTCGGTGGCGGTGCTCGCGATCACGATGTCCGCCTCGGCCGACAGGGAGACCCCGAACTCCAGCGTGATCTCGTCCGGCCGGTGGACGAGACCGCCCAGCCGGCTCACGAAGCTGTCCGCGACCGGCCGGATGCCGTCCAGCATCTCCCCGAAGGAGCGCGACGCCCGCGCGACGGCGCCACCGCCGCGCCCGACCCTCGCCAGCGACTCGTCCACCTCGCGGATCTGCACGCGCAGCATCCCGTCGGTACCGTCCCCCAGCGGGACTTCGACCGTACGTACCTCGGTACCCATGCTCCGACCACCTTCCCCCGTTGTCCGGTTTCCCGGTTGCCCGGCAACTTTCCCATGACCATGGGGAGTTGCGGCAAGACCGCGAGCGATGTGCGCGGGGATGGCCGAATCGGAACCACGGGGAGGCGGACCGCGACGGCCCTCCCGCCCCGCCCCCGCACCCGCGCAGTTACCAGGGGCCGACGCGTCGACCCCGGTCGGAGCCGGGCCGGGGTGGCCGGGCCGGGGTGGCCCTCGCGACAGGGCCACCCTGAGCGGACTCAGCCCTGCTGCGCGAGCCAGTCGGTGTAGCGGGTCTCCGCGAGGCGGGCGTCGGGGCCCGGGAGGAGGGTGGCCTCCTGAAGCCGGGCGCCGAAGTAGGGGGCGGCCGGGTCCGCCACGACCGTGCGCGGGTCACCCTTGTCCGCGAGCCCCTTGCGGATGAGCTCGTCCAGCCGGAACGCCTCCGGTCCGGCCACCTCCACGATGCCGTTGACGGGGCTGCCGACGGCCGTGCGGCCCACGGCGGCGGCCACGTCGTCGGAGTGGATGGGCTGGATCTTCACGGGGGCCAGGCGCACGGTGTCGCCGTCGGTCGCCGCATCCGCGATGCCCTTCATGAACTCGAAGAACTGCGTCGCGTGGACGATGGAGTACGGGATCCCACCGGCTGTGATCAGCTCCTCCTGCGCCTGCTTGGCACGGAAGTAGCCGCTCTCCTGGAGCAGCCGGGTGCCGACCACGGACAGTGCGACGTGGTGGGTCACGCCGGCGTTCGCCTCGGCCTTCAGGAGGTTGGCGGTCGAGGTGCGGAAGAACCTCAGCACGGCCTCGTCCTCGAACGAGGGGGAGTTCGACACGTCGACCACGACCGAGGCGCCCTCCAGGACCTCGGCGAGGCCCTCGCCCGTCAGTGTGTCGACGCCGGTGTTGGGCGCGGCCGCCACCGCCTCGTGGCCGTGTTCGCCGAGCCTGGCGACCAGCTTCGAGCCGATGAGTCCGGTGCCACCGATCACTACGACCTTCATGGGGGTGATCCTCTCGCGGAGATCCTTCTGACCTGTCCGGGGCGGTCCGATCGGCCGCTCGCGCGCACCGGTCGGTCCCGCCCCACACGGGTAGACCGGACGGCCGGCTGATCTGTGACGCGGCACCCGGGTGAATCTCCGGAATCCCCCCGGGGAGCGCAGCGCGGCCGGTCACCACGACCGCGCCGCGCCCCCCGGGGGGCCTCAGCCGTCCAGGGACGCCACGAAGGGCGACACCTTGGCCGGGTTCATCAACCACATGATCGTCTCGATCCCCTCGGTGGACACGTCCACGCAGAGGAGGGCCGTGGTGGCCCCGGCCGACGATATGAGAACGGCAGGCCGGCCGTTGGCCTCGACCCACCGGAGTTCCGTTCCGGGCCAGAACCGCGGGGCGAAGGCCACCAGGTACCTGGCCACGGGGAGACGCCCGACGACCGGGATCCTGGACGCGCCGCGTGTTCCTCCGCCGTCGGAGTAGCTGACGACGTCCGCGGCCAGCACCTTCTCCAGCACCGCGAGGTCGCCCGTCTGCGCGGCGCTGAGGAACACCTCCAGGAGGCGCCGGTGCTCGGCGGAGCTGACACGCTCCCGGCGTGCGGCGGCCAGGTGCTTGCGCGCCCGGCTCACCAGCTGACGGGTGTTGGCCTCACTGGTCTCCAGGATGTCCGCGATCTGCCGGTAGGGGTAGTCGAAGGCCTCCCGGAGGACGTAGGCCGCCCGCTCGACCGGGTTCAGCCTCTCCAGGAGCCGGAGGACGGCCAGTTCGAGCGCCTCGGCCCGCTCGGCCCCCACCTGGGGATCCGCGCCGGTGTTGACCGGCTCGGGCAGCCACGGACCGACGTACGACTCGCGCCGGACCCGGGCGGACTGGGCGAAGTTGATGGCCAGACGGGTGGTGACGGTGGCCAGGAACGCGGCGGGTTCGAGGATGTCCGCGCGGTCGGTGTTCTGCCACCGCACCCATGCTTCCTGGACGATGTCCTCGGCCTCCACCGTGCTGCCGAGCACCCGGTAGACGATGCCGAAGAGTCGCGGGCGTATCGCGAGGAAGTCCTTCGCCGCCCGGTCGAGCGAATTGGCGTCGGCGCCGGCGTCCATGATCGTCCCTTCCAGCCGTGAGGGCCTCATGGTACAAGCCGTTCGAGTACGGTGCGCACGCGGTCGGGAGAGATCGTCCTGAGGGTCGATCCGAGCTGAAACCCTTTGTGGGCAGCGGTCGTTCGCGACCTGCGGACGTCCGTGTCACAACGCCGGGGAGTGTCCGGTCAATGTCGTCGAACGGCCGGGGGAGCGCGGCGGCCGGGCCTCCGCCGGACGGTGCGCCCCCCGGAACGATGACCCGATGGAGGGGTACGAGGCGATGACGGTCAAGGACACGGCGCACGGGCACGGGCACGGGCACGCGAACGGAGCCGACCACGGTGGCGCGTCGGAGGGTTGGACGAGGGCGGCGACGATGCTGCAGGACGCCTCGCCGATCACGGTCCCCGAGGGGGCCTCGGCGATGACCGTCCACATCGAGTGGGCACCCGGCGACCCCGGCACTCCGCCGCACCGCCATTCGGGGCCGGCCTTCGGGTACGTCGTCGAAGGCGCCGTCCGCTTCGAACTCGAAGGCGAGCCCGAGCGGGTGGTCGAGGCCGGCGGCACGTTCTGGGAGCCGGGCGGTGACGTGATCCACTACCAGGACGGCAACGCGCTGACGGACGCCCGGACCCGGTTCGTGGTGACGATGATGTGCGCGCCGGGCAAGCCCATGCTCGAACTGGTCGACCAGGACGAGCTGGAGAAGCGCGTGCACCTGCGTGCGCCCCGGCCGACCGGGGACCGCTGACCGGTCGGCGTGCCGTGACCGTCGGCCCGCTGGTCCGTCGGTCCGTCGGCCAGCCGTGACCGCCCCGCGCGTCGTCGGGCCGGCGCTGCGCGAGTCCCGGCAGCATCCGCGCCCGACGGTTCGCCGTCGCCGTGGCGGAGGGGGGAGCCGTCGACGCGGGGGCGGGCCGGCGAGCGGAAGTCAGCCGGCGGCCCGCGAGGGCGGGGTGTCCCCGGAACCACCTGCGAGGGGGATGTCCGCGACCGGTTCCCAGGAGAGTTCCCAGGCCGACTCGCCGTCCGGCCGGGGGGACAGGCGGAACTGCACGTCGAGCAGGCGGAGGCCGGTGAAGCGGAGGCGCGCGTGGCTCGGCGCCAGGCTCCGCAGCGCCGTCTGCAACGCGTCGGAGGACGCCTCGGCCCAGGCGTAGCCGAGCGAGATGTGGTGGCGGCCGCCGTTGTGGAGCAGTGCGCCGGGCCCGCGGACCTCGCGGATCGCGTCGCGGACCCGCTCGCGCAGCTCGACGAGTCCGTCGTCGGGGGACAGGTCCAGGAACGCGCCGAAGCGGTTGGCGATCGGGGAGCCGGCGGTGACCTCCAGCGGGCCCGTGGCGGCCACGTGCCTGTGCAGGGCGGCGACGAGGTCGTCGCGCTCGTCGGCCGTGATCCTGTCCGCGGTGGTGTCGGCGATCATCTCGACGGTGCAGTGCAGCGTGTCGTCACCGATCGGGGTGATCGGGTAGGAGCTCATCTCGCTCCGGCACGCGCCGACCAGGCGGGCCAGCGGGCCGTTGCTCCACACGTCCGGGACGGCGTAGACGTGCAGGACGCGGGCGCCGTCGGGCCACGGCGCGCCCTGGAACCTCGGAACGAACTTCTCCACGATCACGACTCCTCGGCATCGGTATCGGTATCGGCGGAGTCGAAGTCGGTCGGTGGAACCCGGTGCCGGGACGTCCCAGGGGCCGCCGAGAGGCTCCGACGCCAGGGTGTCCAGTCTGCCGTGGAGGGCGGGCCGGCACCTCCGGTTTCGTGATGTCCGGCGGCCACCCCCGGCCCGGATGCTCCGCGCCCGCAGGTGCCGACCGGCCGGCTGGTCGTCGGAGGCCGGAAAATCGCACCGGAAGTCGATCACACGCGAGACTTTCGGAGACAGCCCCTCGCCCCGACCCCTCGCGACAGTGGTCCCCATGCACGAAACGACGACCAAACGACGCAACGGCTGCCTGATCGGCTGTGGGGTGATCGGGGTGCTCCTCCTCGTTCTCCTCGCCCTCGGAGGCTGGCTGCTCTACAGCAACTACCGCGACGGTTTCATCGAGGGGAAGGAGTACGACGCCGTCCAGGTCGGCACCCCGGAGGCGGACGTCCGCCGCGAACTTCCGGACGGCGACAGCTTTTTCACCAGGATCCTCGCCGAGGACCTGAGCAGGGGCGAACCGGCCGTGCCCGAGGGTTCCGGGTGCCTGCGCCTGCTCTCCACGGAATCCGCAGAGCGGAACGACGACGTGATCGTCTTCCGGTTCTGCTTCCGCAACGGCACCCTGGCGGAGAAGACCTCGTACACCGTTCGGGGCTGACGCCGCATCAGGCCGCTCCGGCGCCCCGGGCGGTGCGCGACCGGAGCCACACGCCCTCCTCACCAACCCGCGATCCGGGCGACGAAGAAGAGCACGACGCAAACCACGAAGACCGCGACCACCATGATCGGCCACGGGCCCCACGCCCGGCGCAACTCCGGAGGCTCCGGGGTGGAGATGCCGGCGGTGGTGCTGCTCTCCGCGGGCGGCGTCTCCTGGGGAGTCGGGCCGACGGCGGGTCGGGCGGTGTCGTCGCCCGACCGTGCGGCGGCCGCGGCGGAAGCGGCTCCGCCCCGGACCCGTCCGCCGTCGGCCCCGGTCCCGTGGCGCTCCAGGAAGTCGAGTGTCGACAGGAGGTCGAGTTCCTCGCCCGGCCCGGCAGGCCCGTGGACACGGGTGAAGAGGAATCTACCGTCGTCCGAGAAGAACGACTCCACGGCGAGGCCGGACCGCGCGAACCGGAGGGTCCTCCGTGGTCGTGGAGCGGCGTCCTCCACCGACCATCCCAGGGCCGCGGCCCTCGCGTGCAGATCGGGTCGCTCCAGGCTCCCGGGCGTCCGCGAACCCCGGGGCGTCTGCGAACCTGCTGTCGCCATGATCGGCCTCCCGTCCCGTGGGCGGGCTGCGCCGTCCACGTCACCCGGCACGTCTACCCGAATGTGTGCGAACCAATCGCGCGGGGGGGAGTTCTGCCGCCGCCGGACCGCCGGACCGCCCGGGTGCCCGGGCAGTCCGGGTGCGCCGTCGCCGCCGACGAGGGCGCTGATCTGCGCGTCCGCCCCGTAGCTTCCGCCGGGGGCCCCGGAGGTGCCCCGCCGGGTTCGGGCCGTACCCTGCCGGAGCGGGCGTAGCGTGTACTTCACCCGGACGCGGTGGGTGCGAGAGAGTGGGCGCATGGACAGCTTGGACTTTCGCAGTGGCAACCTGGACGCTACGGAAGCCTTCCTCTCATCCGCGTACACGCCGATGCGGATCGGGGGGCCGGTGAGCGACGCCCGGGTGCGGATCAGCCGGCGAGCGGTGGGGTCGCTGAGCGTGGACCGCCTCGTGCTCGGCTACGACATGCGGTACGACGCCGGCAGCCTCGGAAAGGTCTGCCTGATCAGCATGCACGCCGGTACGCTCGTGGACCGGACCGGTGGCCGCGAGACGGTATTCGGCCCGGGGGAGACGTTTCTCCTTGCCCAGCCCGACCTCCCGTACCGGGGAGAGGTGCGGTCGGCGCGCTACACCATCGCGATGTTCGACACCGTCCTGCTGGACCGGATGGCCGTCGCCGGCGGGACGGCCGGTCCGGGGCCGGTGAGGCTGACGGCCCCCAGGGCGACCACCGCTGACGGGAACGACCGGCTCACCGCCGCGGTCGCCTACCTGCGGGACGCCGTGCTGAACGATGCGGGGTCCTCGCCGGGTGCCCTGGTCGTCTCCACCGCGGCGCACCACCTGGCCGCGGCCGTGCTGTCCGCGCTGCCCCACACCGCCAGGACCGCGCCCGCTCGCGTCGACACCCGCGACGCCGGCAGCGGCACGCTCCGACGGGCGGTCGCGTTCATCGACGACAACGCCCACCGCGACCTCACGCTCGCCGACATCGCGACCGCCGCCAGGGTCACCCCGCGCGCACTGCAGTACGCGTTCCGTCGCCACGCCGGGACCACACCCCTCGGCCATCTGCGCCGGGTCCGCCTGGAGCGGGCGCACGCGGACCTCGCGGCAGCGGACCCGTGCGACGGCGCGACCGTCACGGAGATCGCCATGCGCTGGGGGTTCGCCCACCCGGGCCGGTTCGCCGACATGTACCGCGGGGCGTACGGCCGGGCGCCCTCGCGCACGCTCCACGGGGACCGTACCGGCCGACGATGACTGCGGGCGGCCGGGAGCCGGTTCGCGGCGAGCGGCCGGTCAGGACGGCGTGGGCTCGGTGGCGGGCCGCACCCCCAGGAGGGCGCTCGTCTCCGTCAGGCGCAGCAGTCTGCGCAGCTGGTCCCGAGGTGAGGCCACCTGGAAGGTGACGCCCAGGCCGGCGGCGGTCAGCCGGCCTCGGAGGAGTTCGTTGAGTCCGGCCGACGCGCAGAAGCTCAGCTCCCCGCAGTCGACGACGAGGGTCGTCGGCAAGGGGGTGGCACCGAACTCGTCCTCCAGGGCGGCGCGCAGGACGGCGGCCGTGTCCATGTCGGCATACCCGTCCAGTGCCACCTGCCGTACACCGGGCGCGGTTTGACGGCGGGTGATGCGAAGTCCGGATTCCACTGCTGCCTTTTCCTGAACACGGCCGACGCTTGCTCCGCCCCACTGTGCCGTGCCCCGACGCTCCTCGCAGCACCGGGAACGAAGCCGGCCGGCCCCGGGACCGGCCGGAAAACGAAACCGGGGCCGCTGCGTCCGGTGGGTGCGGGTGCCGTCGAGGTATCCCGGCGCATCCGGCGCATCCGGCGCACCCGGCTCCGCGGCCCGGGGCCGGGCGTCGCGGCGTGCGGAGGGTTCAGAGGGGGATGACGAGGACGGCCTGCGGGCCCTTGGGGGTCTGCCTGACCTGGTACTCGACGCGGTCGCCCTCGTCCAGGGTCGGGTACCCGAGAGTGACGATGGCGGAGGCGTGGACGAGGACGTCCGGGCCGGGGACGTCCGGGCCGGGGACGTCCGGGGTGATGAACCCGTAGCCCTTGTCGGCGTTGAACCACTTCACGGTGCCGAAGTTGATCAGCGCGCGCCGACTCCGTACGGCCTGGTCGGACGCGGCCTCTCCGGACGCGGCCGGGCCCGACACGGCCTGGGCGGACGCCGTCGGTGCGGTGTCCGCCCGGGCCGGGGAGCCGGCCGCGGCCAGGGCGCCGAGGGCGAGGGCGGGCACGCACACCAGGGCCGCCACGCGGCCGTGCAGGGGAAGGGGGAGGGGCATCGCGGGGCTCCTGACGAGAGGTGCGCCCGGGCCCGGGCGGGGATCGTCCCCGAGCTCGGGCCGCGCTCACGCACAGTTGATCTTTTCCTCACCATGTGTGCCGGAGCTCCTCCCCGCAAACCCGGGGCGATCGCGTGGCGCCGCGCGGTGGCCCCCGTCGAAGCACGCCGGCCAGGCTGCGGCGCGGGCAGGTCGGGGCAGGGACGGCGCGATCCGAGTCCGCCGTTCCGGGGACGCCGTGGACGGACCGGCTCGAACGCGGGCGCTCAGCGGGTGGCCGTGAGGACCCGCGCACGGCGCCGGCCGCCACCCCACCGCGAACAGCGGCGTGGTGGCGGCCGTGGAGGGCCTGCTCCCTACGATGGGGCACGGCTGCGGAGGCACCGGGTAAGGGGCCCGGTCCCACGCGGCCCGCACGGGCCGCGAGGCGGGGGGGGCGGGGCGGGCGGGGGCGCCCCCCCGCAGGGGGGGGGGGGCGAAACAGCCGGGGGCACCACGCCCGGC
>NZ_JBEXNT010000084.1:39171-41130 GCF_040611255.1 Kitasatospora sp. NPDC002965
CGTGGCGGCGGCCCGGTCCACTGCGGACCGGGCCGCCGTAGGGGTGCGCCGTCAACCGTCGGCTTGCCCAGGTGTCCCGGAACCGCGGGTTCAGGGACCGTCGAAGTAGCGTCGCTCCTCGACCATGGGCTCCTGGACCACGCGCGAGCCGCCGAGCGCCCGCCGGCGGCGCAGCGCCCGGGCGTAGACCGCGATTCCGAGCAGTCCGGCGACCATCAGGATGATGCCGACCACGTCCACGTTCACACCGGAGAGCTCCCAGTCGACGGCGAACGTGAGGATGGCGCCGGCCGCGAACAGGATGATGCATCCGCCGATTCCCACAGGTCTGTCCTTTCTCCGAGCTGACCGGTGTCCGGTCAGGAGGCGATCAGGCGGTCCAGGACGCTGCGGAAGTCCCGCATGGCGAGCCTGAGTTCCTCGGTCGACCCGGCCCCGGTGCCGGACCCGCCGGACCCCTTGGCGGCCGCGTCGACCATCGGGCGCAGCGCCGCGCGGCGCTGCGCGACCGCCTCGGCCACCTGGTCGGCGGTCCGGCCGATCAGGTCGTCGGCGCGGGTGACGGCGCCGGCGGGGTCGTCGACGAACCCGGCCTGCACGGCGCCCCACTCGGCGGCGATCACCTCGACCCGCTGCCGGTCCAGCCAGCCGCCGGGGGTCGGCCGGGCGGCGCCGTGGGCTCCGGCGTGCGTGGCGGTGTGGGCGCCGGTCTGCGGACCGGGGTCGGCCTTCGTCATGGCCCCGGCCGGAGCCGCGGCGGCGTCGGTACTGCGGGCGGCCACGTCGTGGGAGGGTGCCGCACCGTGCGCGGGCCGGTCGTGCGCGGGCCGGTCGGGCTCGGCGGGTGCGGCGCCTGCGGCCGGGCGGTCCGGCCCGGCCGGGGTCCCCCCGGGGACCTGCTCCGGTGCGCGGCCCGGCGTGTGGTCGGGTGCGTCGTGCGGCAGGTGCACCGGGGTCTGCGCGACGGCGAGCCGGGCCCGGCCGTCGGGGGCCGTGCCGGGTGCGGCGTGCGGTGCGGCGTGAGTCGGGGGCACGTCCGGTACGGCGGTGGGCGGCTCCGCGGGCAGGGCGGGAGCGCGATGGGTGTGCCGGGTGTCCGTCATGACGGTCCTCCTCGTTCGAGTGCTTCGAGTGCTTCGAGTGCTTCGGGTGCGTCGGGAACGGAGCGCGCGGGGCGCGGAGTGCGTCGGGCGCGGGGCGTCAGCGCGTCGCGAGTGCGCCCTGGCGGGTCCGGTGCAGCAGCTCCTGGGCGAGGTCGCGGACCGCGATCAGGGCCATTCGCAGTGCCTCGCTGTCGCCGGCCTCGCCGCCCTGGGCGCGGACCAGCGTCCGGCGGGCGGTGCGGTAGCGGGCGAGCGCGGCGGGGTGGTCGACGGAGACGGCTTCCAGCCGGCCCTTCTCCGGGTACCCCATGCGGCCGAGCACGGTGTCCAGCAGGCTGTCGGCCTCGGCGACCGCGCGCAGCGGGTCCTCGACGAACAGCGCCTGGAGGCCCTGGAGTTCGGCCGCCGCCCGATCGCGGTCGGCGGCGTCGAGCGGGGTGATCCGCAGGCTCCGGTGGCGGGAGATCCGATCGGAGAGCTCCTGCTCGGCGAGCCGGACCTGCCCGTCGTGGCCCAGCACGGCGTTGTCGTACTCGGGTCCGAAGCGGGCATGCAGCCTGCGGGAGCGCAGTCGTGGCAGCACGACCGCGAGCAGTGCGGCCAGCACGAGCAGTGCGGCGATGGCGATGTAGCCGGCTTCCATTCTCCGGGTCCCTTCCCTCGGTGCTGCCCTGCCCGGCTCCGCGCCGGGTGGCCTGCCGAGGGCCCGTCTTGCCCGAACCGCCGGGCTCAAACTCCCGGTGGCACAAGGACCGTGGTCGCGGCCGTGACGGTGAACGGCATGCCGGAGATGGCGAACTGGGCGGCGAGCACGCCCTGCGCGGTCAGGGTCATCAGCAGGGCGCCGGCGGCGACG
>NZ_JBEXNT010000085.1:0-30301 GCF_040611255.1 Kitasatospora sp. NPDC002965
ACGGCGGCGCGCACGGTCGGGTCGGACAGTTTGGCGGTGGCGATGGTCATCCGGTCTCCCAGGGGTGAAGGGTCGGGTACCTCCTGTTTAGGGCGGCGGCCGCGCTGTACGAGCGGGCCCGGCAGCCGTACTGGGCGGCCCGGGCCAAGGCCCAGGCGGTGGTCGCCCGGCCGGGCGCGGCGGAGCCGGACCGGGTGCTGCGGGCCGAGGCGGCGGCGGTCTTCGAGGCGCTCGGCGCCCACCGGGCGCTGGCCCGACTCCGGGAGGGCGCGCCTGGCGTGGCGGGCAGGCAGGGCGTGGCGGGTGCGCCCGGGGTCGGGGCGGGCGGTGGGACGCGATGAGCGGGAGCCGGACGCGGTGGCGCCCCGACACGGTCACCGAGCGGCCCTACAACGCACAGACGCCGCCGGCCGCGCTGGCCGAACCACTCACCCCCACCGGCGCGTTCTTCGTCCGTGACCACTTCGGCGTGCCCCGGCTCACCCCCGAACGCTGGCGGCTGCGGATCCACGGCCTGGTGGAGCGAGAACTCTCGCTCACCTATGCAGAGTTGGAGCTGCTCCCGGTACGCGAACTGGACGTGGTGGTGGAGTGCGCGGGCAACGGCCGCAGCCTGATGCGGCCCCGGCCGCCCGGGCTGCCCTGGGACCAGGGGGCGGTGGGCTGCGCCCGGTTCGCCGGCGTGCCGCTCGCGGTGCTGGCGGACCGCGCCGGAGTGCGCCCGGAAGCCGTCGAACTCGTCTTCACCGGAGCCGACTTCGGCGAACTGCACGGCCGCCGCACCGCCTTCGAGCGGAGCCTCCCGGTCGACCTCGCCCGGCACCCGGACACCCTGCTCGCCACCCGCATGAACGGCACCCTGCTCAGCCCCGGCCACGGTGCGCCCGTCCGCCTCGTGGTCCCCGGCCGGTACGGGGTGGCGGACGTCAAGTGGCTGGTCGGCGTGCGGGCGGTGGCCGAACCGTTCCACGGGCCGTTCCAGGCCGAGGAGTACCTCTACCGGGGCTCGCGCGGCATGCCGGACGGCACGCCCGAGGGGCCCGTGGGTGAGATCCGGGTCAGGTCGCTGATCACCGCCCCCTCGCCGGGCGCCCGGCTGCCGGCCGGCGGCGCCTGCGTGGTGCGCGGGCGGGCCTGGTCGGGCGGCGTGCCGGTCTGCCAGGTCGAGGTGCGGATCGGCGGCGCCGACTGGCGGCAGGCCGTGCTGGTACCGGCGGGCGGGCGGTACGCGTGGGCCGAGTGGTGGTACCAGTGGACCCCGCGGGTGCCCGGCCGACGCGTCCTCCAGACCCGGGCCACTGACGCCGACGGGCACACCCAGCCGATGCGGGCGCCCTGGAACGAGCAGGGGTACGGCTGCAACCCGGTCACGGGGGTGGCGGTGGAGGTCGTCGCGGCCCCGGACGGCGAGCGGCCGGCGGAACGGGACGGCGACCGGCCCGGCGGAAACGGTGACGGAAGCGGCGGCGGAAACGGTGACGGAAGCGACCGAAGCGGCGACGGCGTCGTCGGGGGCCGGGCAGGGCGGCGAGGAGCGCGGCGATGAACCCAACGACGAAAGCAACGACGAAAGCAGCGACGGACGCGACGGCGAACGCGGCTCCGAGCGGGAACACCGTCGAACCGGTCACCACCGAGGCCCTCGGCGACACCAGCTACCTGCTGACGTCCGGCGACGAGGCGGCGCTGGTCGACCCGCAGCGGGACTGCTGGCCGCTGCTCGCCTCCTGCGCGGCGCGCGGCCTGCGGCTGCGGTACGTCCTGGAGACCCACGTGCACAACGACTACCTCTCCGGGGCCCTGGAGGTGCGCGCCGCGACCGGCGCCACCGTCGCCGGACCGGCCCGCGCCCGGTACGGCTTCGACCACCTCCCGCTCGCCGAGGGCGACGAGATCACCGTCGGCGGCCTACGCGTCCAGGCGCTGGAGACGCCCGGCCACACCGCCGAGCACACCGCCTACCTGGTGCTCGACGACGGCCCGGACGGCGGCCGTCCGATGGCGGTGTTCACCGGCGGCAGCCTGCTGGTCGGCAGCGCCGGCCGCACCGACCTGTCCGGGCCCGACCGGACCGCCGAACTGGCCCGGGCCCAGTACCGGTCGATCCGCAGGCTCTCCCGACTGCCCGGGGACACCCGGGTGTTGCCCACGCACGGGGCCGGAAGCTCCTGCGCGATCGGCGCGCCCCCGCCCGGTTCCGCCCCGGCCCGCGGTCCGTCCGGGCCCGGCGCGTCCGCGTCCGGCACGACGGTGTCCGGTGCGACCGCCTCGGGCACCGCCAGGACCAGCACCGTCGGCGACCAGCGGCGGGCCAATCCGGCGCTGCTCGTCGACGACGAGGGTGCGTTCGTGGCCGCCCGGCTGCGCGGACTGCCCCCGCCGCCCGCCTACTACCGGCGGATGGGCCCGCTCAACCGATCCGGCCCGCCCGTCCTCGGCGGCCCGCCGCCGCTGCTGCCGCTCACCGCCGAGGAGGTCCAACAGGCGCTCTGGCGTGGCGCGTCGGTGGTCGACGCGCGCGACCGCCGGGCGTACGCCGACGCCCATCTCCCCGGATCGCTCGGAGTCGAGCTGGACGGCTCCTTCGCGGCCCTGATCGGCGAGGTGGTCCCGTTCGGTACCCCGTTGGTGCTGGTGCTGCCCGAACCGGCGGCCGACGCCGCCCGGGAGGCCGTCGTCCAGCTGCTGCGGATCGGCTACGACGCGCGCCTGGTCGGCCAGTTGACCGGAGGGGTGGAACGCTGGCACGCCACCGGCCGGCAACTCGCCGCGCTGCGGACGGCCGACGTCTCCGAGGTGCCCGGCGCCCGCGCGGCCGTCCCGGGCCGACCGGTGCAGGTCCTCGACGTCCGCGCGCTCCCGGACCCGCCGGTGCCCGGCGCCCTCGCCGTCCCGCTCACCGAACTCCCCGACCGGATAACCGGGTTGCCGCCGGACCGGGAGTACTGGACGGTCTGCGGGCGGGGCCGGCGGGCGACGGTCGCGGCCGGTCTGCTGGCGGCGGCGGGTCTGCCGGTCACCGCGGTGGTCAGCGGAGGTGCGGCGGACCTGGTGCGTTGGGCGTGAGCTGCGGGGCCGGCCCCGCCCGGCGGCGGTTGCGGGCGGGCCCGGCGGCCTAGGCTGACGGCGTGAGCCAGAGCCAGAGCCAGAGCCGGAATCGTGTGAGCCCGGGTCATGCCGCCGACGCCGTGGTGCCCGCCGACCTGAACCTGCTGCGGACCTTCCTGGCGGTCCACCGGTCCGGTTCGTTCACCGCCGCCGCCCGGCTGGTCGGGCTCTCCCAGCCGACGGTGACCTCGCAGATCCGCGCGCTGGAGCGCCAGACCGGACGCGAGCTGTTCGAACGGCAGCCGCGCGGCGTCACCCCCACCCCCGCCGCCGACGAACTCGCCGCCCGCATCGCCGATCCGCTCGACGCGCTCGCGGCCGTCACCGGCGCCGGGACCGGGCCGCCGTCCGCCGCCGAGCCCGTCCATCTGGGAGGCCCGGCCGAACTGCTCTGCACCCTGGTGCTGCCCGCCCTCGCCCCGCTGATCGCCGAGGGCGTCCGGCTGCGGGTGACGCCCGGCCTCACGGAGCCGCTGCTGGACGAGCTGCGGGCCGGCCGGCACGACCTGGTGATCGCCACCGACCGCCCGCGCGGCCGTGCGCTGACCGCCGTACCGCTGGGCGACGAGGAGTTCGTCCTCGTCGCGGCACCGGTCTGGGCGGACCGCCTGGCCGGCCGGCTCGCCGTCGAGGGGCCCTCCGCCCTGCACGGGGTGCCGCTCGTCGCCTACGCCGAGGACCTGCCCATCGTGCGCCGGTACTGGCGCCACGTCTTCGGCCGCCGTCTCACCTGTCGCCCGGCGCTCACCGTGCCCGACCTGCGCGGTGTCATCGCCGCCGTCACGGCGGGCGCGGGCTTCGCGGTCGTGCCGCGCTACCTGGGCGCGTCCGGGCTGGCGTCCGGGGCACTGGTCCTGCTCGACGAGCCGGTCGACCCGCCGATCAACACCGCCTACCTCGTGCAGCGCCCGGGAGTGGTGGGCCCGGCGGTGGCCCTGGTCCGGGAGCGGCTGCTGGCCTCGGCGCGGGAGTGGTGAGCCGTCCGGCGGGCCGTCCCCGGTCGGGTCCCCGGGGGCGGCGGGCGCCGCAGACCCGGACGGCGGCCCTCCGCGGGGGTGGAGGGCCGCCGCCGGATCAGGCGCGGGCGGCGCGCCGGGCCGAGGAGGTCAGCAGCGCGACGCCCAGCAGGACCAGTGCCGCCGCGGCGACCAGCAGCGGGGAGGGCCCCGCAGGCTGACCCGCGCGCCGGACGGTTCCCATGAAGTCCAGCGCGGCGACCTGGTTCACCACCAGGTACCAGAGCGGCAGGTAGAGCGCCTGGAACAACCGGTGGGTCCGGGAGAGCGCACCCAGCGCGAGGGCCAGCGAAGGGACGAACAGGGCGCCCGCGGCCCAGGCCGCCGTCCCGTCGGCGTCGCCGGCCGCGACGAGGCGGACCAGCACCCCCGCGCCGACCAGGGCGGTGAGCACCACGCCCGAGGCCCACTCGGCCACCAGCCTCGACCGGGCGGCCGGGTAGGCGCCGAGCAGGACCTCAAGCCCGTACTCGGCCGCCCGGCTGCCCAGCCGGGACCAGAGCAGCACCGGCCAGACCCAGGCGGCCGGGAGCAGCGCGCCGACGCCCACCTCGGGCGGGACCGCGAGCCCGACGAGGCCGAGGACGGCGGCGCCCAGCCACCACCAGCGCGAGGTGTCGCCGAACAGGATCCGGACCTCTCCGGCGAGCAGGCGCCCGAACCCGGCGCCGAACCCGCCGGCGACTCCGCTGCCGAATCCGCCGAACGGTGCGCCGCCGGAGGCGGGTGCGGCAAGGGGCCGCAGGGCCGCTGCCGGGACGGGGGCGCCGGCCGGTGCGGTCGGCCCGGCCGGGACCGCCCCCGTGCCGAGGGGCACCCGACCGCCGCGGTCCGCGCCCCGGCCCGCGCCCCGCGCCGGGTCGAACCGGTGGAACCAGAGCGCGGGCAGCACCGCGACCCCGACCGCGAGCACGACCAGCAGCAGCCGCTGCGTCAGGAACCCGGCCCCGAAGGCCGCGCCGTCCCACGGGAACGGCTCCAGCGGCGCGTCCACCCTCGTCAGGCCGAGGCTGAACTCCTCGCCGCCGAGCTCGACCCCCCGCGCCGCCAGACCGTCGCTCAGCGACGCCGCGGCCGGGCCGAGACCGAGCCCGCCGAACGGCGCGCCGGGAGACTCTCCGGCGATCAGCAGGGCCGGTGCGAGGACGAACCAGGCCACGTTCCCGAGGCCGGTCCGCAACAGTGGCACGGTCTCGAAGAGGACGGCCACGGCCGCCGTCATCGCCAGCAGGGGCAGCGTCAGCACCAGGAACGGCGTCAGCAGGGCGAGCGGGTCGACGGCCCGGTCCTCGCCCCGGACGAGCTGCAGGGCGGGCGTGGTGAGCGCGAGGACGCCGAGCATCGAGCCGAGGACGAGGAGGTTGCCGAGGAACTTCGCCAGCAGCAGGTCGGCGGTCCGCAGCGGGGTGGCCGCGAGGAGCAGGCCGACGCCGGTCTCCTCGTCGCGGCCCAGGCCCTTGCGGACCACGTAGAACCCGCCGAGGGTGAGCCAGAGCGCCCCGGCGAGTGCGGTCGCCGTGCCGACGTACGCGCTGTTGTACTCGCCCCGGTGGCTGCCCAGGGCGAGGATCGCCCAGTGCCCGTCGGCGGGCGGGACGGCGAGCAGGCCGAGGCCGACGGCGGCGAGCAGGGTCACCGCGTAGGCGGGGCGCCGGACCCGGTCCCGGAAGTCGCCGAGAGCCAGCCGGGCGAGCCGGCCCGGCGTACCGGATCCGACCGGGCCGTCTCTTCCCGGCCGCCGGTCCTGCCCGCCGCCCCTGCGGAGCCCGAGGCCCGGGCCGTCTCCGCCGCCGAGCCCGGAGCGTCCGCCGCGTCCGCCGCGTCCGCCGTGCCCCGTCACCGCCGCACCTCCGGCCCGTGCGGCCCGGCCACCGGACCGGACGACGGGTCCGGGAACGCTCCCGCGCCCCGGCCCGGAGTGCCGGCGGCGCCCGTCGGGCGGACCAGCGCCAGGTACGCGTCCTCCAGGTCCGGCGCGACCGGCACGGCGTCGGCGGACGGCGCGCCGTCCGCGAGCAGCCGCAGCCGGACCCGGCCGTCGGCGGTGCGCACCATCCGGCTGACCACGTACCGCTCCTGGACGGCGGTCACCGCCGCGGGGTCGACCACCACCTCCCAGACCCGGCCGGCCTGGTCGCCCAGCAACTCCTCGGGGGTGCCCCGGCGCAGCAGCCGGCCGCTCGCGACGACCGCGATGTCCCCGGCCACCGACTCGATGTCGGAGACGATGTGGGTGGAGAGCAGCACGACACGGTCGGTGGCGAGCGTGCTCAGCAGGTTGCGGAAGCGGACCCGTTCCTCCGGGTCGAGCCCGGCGGTGGGTTCGTCGACGACGACGACCTGCGGGTCGCCGAGCAGCGCCTGGGCGATGCCGACGCGCCGCAGCATGCCGCCGGAGTACGCGCCGAGCGGCCGCCGGACCGCCCCGGTCAGGTTGACCAGGGCGAGGAGCTCGTCGATCCGGGCCCGGGCGGCGCGGGCCCGGAGGCCCTTGGCGGCGGCCAGGTAGGCCAGGAACGCGGGTGCGGTGAGGTTCGGGTGGACGCCGAAATCCTGTGGGAGGAAGCCCAGTTGGCGGCGGAGCAGGTCGGGTTCGGCGAGGACGTCGGCGCCCCGGTAGAGCACCTGGCCGGCGGTGGGCCGGGTGACGGTGGCGACGATCCGCATCAGCGAGGACTTGCCCGCCCCGTTCGGGCCGAGCAGGCCGAGCAGGCCCGGGCGGAGCCGGAGGGTGAGGCCGTCGACGGCGCGTTGGCCGCCCCGGTAGACCTTGGTGACGTCGATCAGGTCGAGTGCTGGTTCGTGTGCGAGATGGGGCATGGGCTCCGCTCTCCCGGCCGGTCGGAGGGTGGGGAAGGTGACGTGGTCGAGCCTTCCGGACCGGCGGGCCGCTGCCATCTGCCGTTCGGCAGAGATCCGCACGCGGAACGCGGCGAACCGGCCCGGCAGCCGGCCTCCGGCCCGGTCGGCCGTCCCGGCCTGCGCGGCGAGCCTTGACACGTGGTTCGGGTACTGAGTCAATGGCCGTGCCCGGCGGCAACCGAATGATCGGTCGGCTCGCCCGCGGGTCGCCTCCCCTCTGCGGCGAGGCGGCGAGGCGGCGGGACGGCAGGGCGGCAGGGCGGCAGGGCGGCAAGGCGGCGGGCGTCACGGTGCGGAGGAGACCTGATGAGCAGCAGTGGGACCGGTCCGGCCGCCTCGCGGACGCGCCTGGGGGAGTCGCCCCCGGACGCGCTGCTGGACGCCGGGGAGCGGATGACCGCCGACGAACTGAAGGCGCACCAGCTCAAGCACCTGCGGGCCACACTGCACCACGCCTACGACAACGTCGAGCTCTACCGCCGCAGGTTCGACGCCGCCGGTGTGGCGCCCGCGGACTGCCGGACCCTCGCCGACCTCGCCCGGTTCCCCTTCACGACCAAGGCGGACCTGCGCGACACCTACCCGTTCGGCATGTTCGCCGTCCCGAGGGAGCGGGTGCGCCGGATCCACGCCTCCAGCGGCACCACCGGCCGCCCGACCGTGGTCGGCTACACCGAGCACGACCTCGACGTCTGGGCCGACGTCGTGGCGCGCTCGATCCGTGCGGCGGGCGGGCGCCCCGGTCAGACGGTGCACATCGCCTACGGCTACGGGCTGTTCACCGGTGGGCTGGGTGCGCACGCCGGTGCCGAACGGGCCGGCTGCACGGTGATCCCCGCCTCGGGCGGTATGACGGCGCGTCAGGTGCAGCTGATCCAGGACCTCGGGCCCGAGATCATCATGGTCACCCCGTCCTACCTGCTCACCCTCCTCGACGAGTTCGATCGCCAGGGGGTCGACCCGCGGGCCACCTCGCTGCGGGTCGGCATCTTCGGCGCCGAGCCGTGGACGGAGGAGATGCGGGCGGAGATCGAGCGGCGGACGGGCCTCCACGCCGTCGACATATACGGCCTCTCCGAGGTGATGGGTCCGGGCGTCGCCCAGGAGTGCGTGGAGACCAAGGACGGCCTGCACATCTGGGAGGACCACTTCTACCCGGAGGTGGTGGACCCGTTCACGGACCGGGTGCTGCCGGACGGTGAGGGCGGCGAACTGGTCCTCACCTCGCTCACCAAGGAGGCGCTGCCGGTGATCCGCTACCGCACCCGCGACCTCACCCGGCTGCTGCCCGGCACCGCCCGGCCCGCGTTCCGCCGGATGGCCAAGGTCACCGGGCGCTGCGACGACATGATCATCCTGCGCGGGGTCAACGTGTTCCCGACCCAGATCGAGGAGATCGTCCTGCGGACCCCGGCCGTCGCGCCGCACTTCCAGCTCCGGCTGACCCGCCGGGGCCGCCTGGACCACATGACCGTCCGGGTGGAGGCGCGGCCCGGTGCCGGGCCCGGACAGCGGGAGGCGGCGGTGGCGGCGATCGCGCGCGACGTGAAGGACGGGGTCGGGGTGAGCGTGGACGTCGAGGTCGTGGATCCGTACAGCCTGGAGCGGTCGGTCGGCAAGATCCGCCGGGTCGCCGACCTCCGGGGGGAGTGAGGGGGTGGGCCGCGCGCCCCGTGGCCGGCGGCCGTGCGGGAGCGGCGTGCGGGAGCGGCATGCGGCGTGCGGTGCGGCGCGGATCAGTGGCCTCACGGCGGGTGAGGGCGGGCCGCGCGCCCTCTACGATGAGGCCATGAGCGGGAGCCTCCAGGTATCAGGTGCGCACGTGTCGCAGGCGTCCGGCACGGACGAGCGGCTCGACGTGGCCGCGGGTGTCCTGGCGCTGCTGGCGGACCGGACCCGGCTCGCCCTGATGCAGCGGCTGAGCGAGGGCGAGGCGGACGTGACGACACTGACCGAGTTCTGCGGCGCGGCGCGGCCGTCGGTGAGTCAGCACCTGAGCAAGCTGCGGCTGGCCGGGCTCGTGGCCACCCGCAAGGACGGTCGGCGGGTGGTGTACACGCTGCGGCACGGCCACCTGCGGCGGCTGGTGCACGAGGCGCTGAACGTCGCCGACCACCAGATCAGCGGACTGCCGCCGCACGACTAGAGCCGCCGGCGGATCGGCCGGAGTGGTCGGTGGAACGGCCCGTGGAACGGCCCGACGGCCGGGTGCCGGGCTTTCGGTGGCCTCCCCCTCTCCAATGGGTGCACACGTATGCACATATTGTCCTATCCTGAAGGAGACGTCCCTGGTTCGCGCCGTACCCGTCTGCGCGCCGAGTCGATCGGGGTTCCCATGCTCTCCGTGCTCCGCAACCGCACCTACCGACACCTCCTCACCGCCCAGGTGGTCGCCCTCGCCGGGACCGGCCTGGCCACGGTGGCGCTCGGCCTGCTGGCCTACGACCTGGCCGGTGCCTCGGCCGGTGCCGTGCTCGGGACGGCCCTGGCGATCAAGATGGCGGCGTACGTGGGGATCGCCCCGGTCGTCGCCGTGCTCGCCCACCGGATCCCCCGCCGGCGGCTGCTGGTCGCGGCCGACCTGGCCCGCGCGGCGGTGGCACTCGCACTGCCCTTCGTCACCGGCGTCTGGCAGGTCTACCTGCTGATCTTCGTCCTCCAGGCGGCCTCCGCGACGTTCACTCCGGCGTTCCAGTCGGTGATCCCCGAGGTGCTGCCCGACGAGCGCGACTACACCCGCGCGCTCTCCCTCTCCCGGCTCGCCTACGACACGGAGAGCCTGGTCAGCCCGGCCCTGGCCGCCGGCCTGCTCGCCCTGGTCGGCTACCGCTGGCTGTTCTGGGGGACGGTGATCGGGTTCCTCGCCTCGGCGGTCCTGGTGGTCTCGGTGGTCCTGCCGGTCGCGGCGGCGCGCGGGGCGGCGGGCGGCGCGCGCGGCTCGCGGGCGCCGTCCGTCGCGGCCCGGTCGCTGGAAGGACTGCGCCTCTTCCTCTCCGTCCCGCGCCTGCGGGCCCTGCTCGCCCTGGACCTCGCGGTCGCCGCCGGCGGCGCCATGGTGATCGTCAACACCGTCGTCTACGTCCGCGACCAGCTGGGCCGCCCCGCCGGGGACGTGCCGATCGCGCTCGGCGCGTACGGGGGCGGGTCGATGGCGGTCGCGCTGCTGCTGCCCCGGGTCCTGGACCGGGTGGCCGACCGCAGTGTCATGGTCCCGGCCGCCTTCGGCATCGCGGGGCTGCTCGCCGCCCTGGCCGTCCTCACCTCGACGGGCGGCGGGGGGTGGCGCTGGCCCGCGCTGCTCGCCGTCTGGGCGGGCCTCGGTGCGGCGGGCTCGCTGATCCTCACCCCCGGCGGGCGGCTGCTGCGGGCCGCGGTGCCGGCGGCGGAGCTGCCCGCCGCGTTCGCCGCCCAGTTCTCGCTGTCGCACGGCTGCTGGCTGCTCGCCTACCCCCTGGCGGGCTGGCTCGGCGCCACCGCGGGCCTCCCTGCCGCCGTCCTCGCCCTCGCGGTCCTGGCCCTGGCCGCTGCCGTTCTGGCGGTCCGTGCCTGGCGCCCCGCCCGGGACTCCCGGCCCGACACGGCCACCGGCACGGCCACCGGCCCGGCCCCGGTCGCGGCGGCTCGCCCCGGCGTGAGCGCCGGTCCGGCCCGGGCCTTCCGGCCGGTCCACCGCCACCGGCCCGCGTCCGGTGCGTCGCTGCCGCGTTGAGCGTCCTGCCGTGGGGGACCGGCCGCGCTACCCGTCTCCTCCCTCGCCCCCTGGCGTGCGGAACGTCTTGACCGGCGGGCCCCGTCGCGCCGGGCGTCCCGTCCGCGCGCCTTCGCCACGGGCCCTTGCCCGAGGTGAAACCGGATCGTGCGACGATGGGTGCAGCAGTGTTGGTAAATGTTCGATATTGTTTGGCCATGTTGTTGAAGGGGAGTTCCATGCAAGGGAGCAGGACATGGCCGGAACGGTGACCGGGGAGACCGACCTGGCCGGCTCGACCACCAGGACCGTCGCCACGCTGGCCGACGGCCGCGAACTGATCTACTTCGACCGCGGGGCGGCCCCCGCCGGCCGGGACGCGGTCGACCGGCGGCCGCTCGAAGCCGCCGCGCCGTCCTCGGAAGTGCGGCTCGACCCGCTGACCGGCGCCTGGGTGACCGTCGCCGCGCACCGCCAGGTCCGCACCTACCACCCGCCCGCCGACCAGTGCCCGCTCTGCCCCTCGCGCGACGGGCGGCTCAGCGAGATCCCGGCCTCGGACTACCAGGTCGCGGTCTTCGAGAACCGGTTCCCCTCGCTGGCCGGACACCCCGACACGCACCCCGTCCGACCCAGTCTCGGCGACCCGCTGCACGCCACCCGCCCCGGGGCCGGCCGCTGCGAGGTGGTCTGCTTCACCGCCGACCACGACGCCTCCTTCGCCGACCTCGACGAGGACCGCGCCCGGCTGGTACTCGACGCCTGGACCGACCGCACTGCCGAACTCTCCACCCTGGGGGGCGTCCAGCAGGTCTACTGCTTCGAGAACCGGGGCGCCGAGATCGGCGTCACCCTCGCCCACCCGCACGGCCAGATCTACGCGCTGCCGTTCACCACGCCGCGCACCGCCCACATGATCGACCGGGCCGCCCGGCACCGCGCCGCCACCGGGCGCAACCTCTTCGAGGACCTCGTCGCCGCCGAACGCGCCGACGGGGAGAGGGTCGTGCTCGCCGGTGAGCACTGGACGGCCTTCGTCCCCTTCGCGCCCCGCTGGCCCTACGAGGTCCACCTCCACCCGCACCGCAGGGTCCCCGACCTCACCCGGCTGGACGAAGCCGAACGCGAAGAACTCCCCGGTATCTACCTGGAGTTGCTGCGCCGCTTCGACCGCCTCTTCGGCGACGGCGAACGCCGCGTCCCGGCCCCGTACATCTCCGCCTGGCACCAGGCCCCGGTCGTCGGCGGCGACGAACTCGGCCTGCACCTCGAACTGTTCACCGTCCGGCGGACCGCCGACAAGCTCAAGTACCTGGCCGGCACCGAGTCCGGCATGGAAGCCTTCATGAACGACGTCGCCCCCGAGGACGCCGCCCGGCGTCTGCGGGAGGTCGCGTCCACCACCGGTGGAGAGCAGCGATGACCACGACCACCCTCTTCGCCGAGCTGTTCGGCCACGCCCCCGACGGCGCCTGGGCGGCGCCCGGCCGGGTCAACCTGATCGGTGAACACACCGACTACAACGACGGGTTCGTCCTGCCGATCGCCCTGCCGCAGGCCGTCCGCGTGCAGGCCCGCCGCCGCCCCGACACCCTGCTGCGCCTGCACTCCTCCCGGACCCCGGGCGAGATCGTCGAGCTGGACGTGGCCGCGCTGGAGCCCGGCGGAGTGGCGGGCTGGGCCGCGTACCCCGCCGCGGTCGTGTGGACCCTGCGGGAGGCCGGTCACCCCGTCGGCGGCGCCGACCTGCTGATCGACAGCGACGTGCCCGCCGGCGCGGGCCTCTCGTCCTCCGCCGCGCTCGAATGCGCGGTCGCCCTCGCCTACAACGACCTGTACGGGCTCGGCCTGGACGCGCGCCGGCTCGCGCTGCTCTCCCAGCGGGCGGAGAACGCGTTCGTCGGCGTGCCGTGCGGGATCATGGACCAGATGGCCTCGATGGCCTGTCGCGCCGGGGCCGCACTCCACCTGGACGCCCGCGACCTCTCCGTCCGGCACGTCCCGCTCGACCTCGCGGGTGCGGGCCTGGCCCTGCTCGTCATCGACACGCGGGTGCAGCACGACCTCGCCGACGGCGCCTACGCCGCGCTGCGGGCGGGCTGCGAGCGGGCGGCCGTCCTGCTCGGGGTGGCGGCGCTGCGCGACCTCTCGGGGTTCGACCTTCCGCTCGCACTGCAACAACTCCCGGACGAGCTGCGCCCGTTGGTCCGCCACGTGGTGACCGAGAACGAGCGGGTCGAGCACGCCGTCGCGGAGTTGGAGCGGCACGGCCCGGCCGCCCTCGGCCCGATCCTCACCGCCGGTCACGCCTCCCTGCGGGACGACTACCGGGTGTCCTGCGCCGAGACCGACCTCGCCGCCGCCACGGCCGTCGCCGCCGGGGCCCTCGGGGCCCGGATGACCGGCGGGGGCTTCGGCGGCTCGGTGATCGCCCTGGTGGAGACGGGAGTGGCGGAGGCGGTGGCCAAGGAGGTCGTCGCGGCGTTCGCGGCCGCCGGCCATGCCGAGCCGCACCTCTACACGGTGATCCCCTCGGAGGGGGCCCGCCGGTTGGCGTGAGGCCCGGCCCGGCCGGCGGCCCTTCGGCCGGTCCGCCCGGCCGCGCTGCGCCGCCGGCCTGCGCTGCAGGCCGGCGGCCCGGCTGCCGGTCAGCCGCAGAACTCGGCCTCGGCGAGCTTGAGTTTGCCGGTGAACCAGTCGGCGTTGGCGTTGAACGCGACGGCGTGCCGGCCGTCCCGGGTGGTCAGCGCGAGGGTCGACGACCCGTGGATGCCGCCGTCGTGCCCCCAGACGGCGACCCCGCAGGACAGCGTCCCGCCGCCGATGCCGAGCCCGCCGGCGCCCTCCGTGGTGAGCATCTCGCCCAACTCGGCCGGCGGGAGCAGCCGTCCGCGCATCAGCGCGGAGAGGAAGCGGGTGAGGTCGTCGGTCGTGGAGATGATCTCCCCGGCGGCCCCGGCCATCGACGGGTTGAGTTCGGTCGTCTCCACGGGCGTCGGCGAGCCGCCGAACAGCTTCGAGTAGCCGCGCGCGTGCGGTCGTGGCACGGCGGTCGCGGTGCCGGGCACGCTGGTGCCGCCCAGCCCCAGCGGCCGGATGATCCGCCGCTCGATCTCCGTGCCGTACGGGCGTCCGGTCACCTCGGCGACGATCATCCCGGCCAGGACGTAGTTGGTGTTGGAGTACTCGCGCTTCGTCCCCGGCGCGAAGACGGGCGGGTGCGACACGGCGAGCCGCACCAGTTCCGCCGGTGTGTAGGTGTCGTAGCGGTGGCTCAGGAACTGCGGAGTGAACAGCGCCGCCGCCATTCCGGGGTCGTCGTCGTAGGCGAACAGTCCGCTGGAGTGGTCGAGCAGTTGCCGGACGCTGATCGCCGAGCCGTCGTTCCCGTTCCCGCTCACCACCCCGGGCAGCCACGTCTCCACGGTGTCGTCGAGGTCGAGCCGCCCCTCCGCCTGGAGTTGGAGGAGGACGGTCGCGACGAACATCTTCGTCACGCTGCCGATCCGGAACCGCTCCCGGGCCGACCGCGGCTGCCCGGTCGCGGTGTCGGCCGTCCCGACCGCCACCGACCGGCTCCCGTGCGGACGGGTCGCCGTGGCGATCATCCCGGGCAATCCCTCGGTCCGCACGGCCGCCTCCATCGCGGCCACCGTCCCGTCGCGTTCCGGCCCGCCCCGTCCCGATCCGGCCGCCGCCGCGGGCAGGGCCGTTCCGAGCACCACCGCCGAGGCCACCGTCGCAACGCCCACCCCGCGCCGAAGCGCGCTGTGCCGAGTCATGTGCATCTCTCCTGAGGTCCGTAGCCCTCGTCCCCCGCCCCTGAACACGTGGACGGCCCGCAGGGACCGGGGGTTCCTGCGGGCCGTCCGTCCGCGCGCAAACCGTCCCCGCGGACGACCCGCCCCGGAGGCGGGGCGTGCGGGAGACCCTTAGGGTCCGCAGCCCGACGACCGCTGACGGCCTCCGCCGTGTCCGCGGCCCCCGATGCCCCCGGCAGGGGGCTCCGGCTGCCCTCGGAGCGGTCTCGGGACTGCGCGTGCGGCACCCCCGGGACTGCCCTCGAAGCGTCCGCGGCGCTGCCTCAACGCTTGCGCCAAAGCGCCCAGTTCTGCTGGGTGTCGGTCCGGTCGACGTACCAGCCGGCGGGGTGCGCGGGCCAGTAGGCCTCGGGCTCCTGCCCCTGGCCGGGCAGGGGGGTGACGACCGCGGTGGCCGCCGGGGGGAGCGGCTGCCAGCGGGGGTCGAGGTACCAGACGCGGCCCCGGTAGACCTCGAAGGTCTGGGTGGTGCGCAGGGTCCATTCGAGGTCCCAGACGAAGACGACGCTGTCGTCGGGCTTCAGCCCCGCGCTGTGGGTGAAGCCGGTGGCCAGGGGCTTGCGCCAGGCCGAGTGCGGCTGGGAGACGCGTTCGGTGATCGTCGCGGTGGCGAACCCGGCGAACAGGACCAGCGAGACGCCGACCGCCCAGAAGGCCCTGCGTCCCCCGGCGGTCCGGATCAGGAGGACGGCGCAGAAGATGACGAGTGCGGCCGTGCTGGCCCGGACCATGGAGAGCCGGCCCCAGTCCGCGGTGAGGAACGACACGTCCGGCAGCGTCCAGAGCACGAAGCCCTGGGTCCGCAGCTTCGAGCCTGCCGAGCCGATCACCAGGACGGCGAGGAGCGCGATCAGCCCGGTCGTCGCCGCCGCGGACCTGCCGAGTGCGCGCCGGCCGCAGCGGGCGACGACCGCGACGCCCGTCACGAAGGCCGCCGGCACGAGGTAGGAGGTGTAGCGGGCGTAGACCCAGTTGTCGATGCGCCCGTCGTCCGGAAGGGCCGCGGCGGAGGCCAGGGCGGTGCCGACGAGGAGCGCCACCAGGACGCCGCCGGTGATGCGGTGCGGGAGCGGCGTGCGGCGGCTGAACACGGCGAACAGGCAGGCGACGACGGCCAGTCCGCCGATTCCCCAGGTGGAGACGGTGAAGTACCAGATCTGGCCGGCTGTCCTGGTGAGGGTCCGCTGGGTGGCCTCCGGGTCGGTGAGGCCCTTCCACAGGAAGCCGCCGACGTCGCTGTCCTCGACGGTGAACTGCGCGTGCAGCCAACGGGCCAGCAACTCGGTGCCGAGCGCGCCGGCCCCCAGGGCCCCGAGGCCGGCGACGGCCGTGCGCCACGGAGCCTGGCGGAACAGCAGGACGCCGGCGAACACGGCGGCGGTCAGGGCGACGACCACGCCGCCGCGGTCGTGCGTGGCCATCGCGTAGGCGGCGGCGGCACCCGCCCCGGCGGCGTACCGGGTACGGCCGCGCGCCGGCCCGTCGGTGAGCCAGCCGTGCAGGCAGAGCAGCCAGGCGAGGATCAGCGCGGGCAGGACGGCGTCCGTGAGCGCGAACTGCGAGTAGAAGACCACCGGCGGCAGCAGCGCGGTGGCGGCGCCGAAGGCGTACGCGGCGCCGCGCTGCAGGCCGAGGCGCCGCAGGGCGGCGTAGGCGAGCGGGAGGACCAGTGCGCTGACCAGGGCGTTGATCCCGAGGACCAGGTGGTACGCCGTCACCGGGTCGTCGGCGATCCGCAGGGCGGGGGAGATCAGCAGCGCGTAGCCGCCGGGGATGACCACGCCGACCGGCATCTCGGTGGTGGGGCGGCCCGCGAGGACGCGTGCCAGGATCAGGTACGACTCCTCGTCCGGGTGGACCGACGGGTAGTCGAGGTGCCGGACGAGGACGAGCCGGAAGAGGACCTGGACGAGGTACCCGGCGGCCAGCGCGGCGGGCCAGAACCAGCGGCGGAGGCGGAGCACCGCCAACCGCCGTATCACCCGGTCCGCGAGTCCGGTCGGCGGTACGGCGGCGGGGGACCCGTCCCGGGTCTCCCGCGGCGTCTCGGCGGCGTCCGCCGTCCCTTCCGCTCCCGCGGTCCTCGCGGTGGGTGTGGTGACCTGCCCCATCGAACTCTGCTCCTCCCAGGCCGACCTGGCCGTATCCCGCTCCCCGGGGTACGGCGGGTGCGTCGAACCGTAGCGCGGGCCTGTGCGGCCCACGTACGCAGGATGACTATATATGTCGTTCACCTGCATATGCGGATCGTGCGGATCCGGAAGGTGCGGCGGGCGGGACCGGCGGCCGGAGGCGCTCCCGAAGGGGCAGGGCGGAGTCCCCGGGGCGGCGGCCGACGGATCACGGGCGGACGCCCGGCCCGTCACCCGTCGTTCATTCGCCCGTGATCCGGCGGCCGACGGCCCGCTGACCCCGCGCCAGCCACCGCACGGGCCAGTGCAGCAGCACGGCCAGGCAGAGCAGCCACCCGCCCGCGTGCACCGCCCAGACGCCCGCCATGGTGGGGCCGCCCCAGGCCTGGTGGTAGTCGCTGCCCAGGTACCAGACCGGGTAGCCGAAGTTGCGGACCGAGTTGAACAGCGCGTACCCGATCAGCGCGAAGGCCGCCACGTCCAGCGGGAGCCCGAGCGCGGCGCGGCCCAGCACCCGGCCGCCGGTCCACCCCCGGCCGCCGGAGAGCCGGCCCTGCCAGTGGGCGGCCCGCCCGGGCCGACCGGTCAGGGTCAGGGCGACCGCCGCCAGGCCCACCGGCAGCGCCAGGAAGGCGCCGGCCGCAGTGCGGAGGGCGGGGCGGAGAGCGGTGCGGAGGGCGCCGCTGGGGGCGGGGCGGACGGTACGGCGGATCGGGGACATCGGTGGGCTCCTCGCCCTCGTGCGGCTGATGTCCTCACCCTCCCGTCCCCGTGCTCCCGCCGTCGTGGCACCGGGGGGCCAACCCCGGTGTAGTACCCGGGTCCGACGTCACCCGTCCCGCGTCACCCCGTGTCCGGGCGGCGAGGGTGGTCCTGCCGGACCCGGGGTCGGATCGGGCCTGGTTGGGGCAGGCGGGTGGCCGCGAAGGTGGAGCCATGACCGAGAACGACGGAACCAGGACCACCCGCAACGACCACCGCACCCCCGGATCGGCCGGTGAATTCGACGGCAGGACCGTGCTGATCACCGGCGGGACCAGCGGCATGGGCCTCGCCACCGCCCGCCACCTCCTCGCATCCGGCGCCGAGGTGGTGATCACCGGCCGTGACGAGGCCAGGCTGCGCCGGGCCGAAGCCGAACTGGCCTCCGGGGAAAGGGTGTTCGCCGTACGCGCCGACTCCGCGAAGCCGGCCGACCTGGCCCGCCTGGCCGACCTCGTGGGGGAGCGCCACGGGCGGCTCGACGGCGTCTTCGCCAACGCCGGTGTCGGCATCTTCGAGCTGCCGACCGACGTGACCGAGAAGTCCTTCGACCACACCGTCGACGTCAACTTCAAGGGTGTCTTCTTCACCGTCCAGCACGCGCTGCCGCTGCTGGAGGCCGCCGGCGGCGGATCCGTCGTCCTGAACGCCTCCTGGACGCTCCACCGCGGCCTGCCCAACGCCCCGGTGTACGCGGCGACCAAGGCGGCCGTCCACAACCTGGCCCGCACCCTGGGCAACGAGTTCGCCGGGCGCGGCATCCGGGTCAACTCGGTGAGCCCGGGCTACATCGTCACCGAGATGTTCGACGCGGTCATCACCGAACAGTCCGCGAAGGACGCCGTGCTGGCGCAGGTGCCGCTGGGCCGGCTGGGCGAGGCCGAGGACATCGCGGAGACGGTGGCCTTCCTGCTCTCGTCCCGTTCCTCCTACGTCACCGGGCAGGACTTCGTGGTGGACGGCGGCGTGGTGGCGGTCGCCGGCAGCTGGTGACGCCGCTGCCGGGGGCGGCCCGGGCCGCGGGCGCGCCGGGGCGGCCCGGCCCCTCACTCAGCCTGGTTCCGGCAGGACCAGGCTGAGGGAGCCCCGAGCAGAGAGAATCGTCCTATGAGCAGCACAGCGATCAGCCTCAACGAGTTCCTGCGGACCCGACGCTCCCGGCTCCGGCCCGAGGACGTCGACCTGCCGGACTACGGCGGTCGCCGCCGGGTGTCGGGGCTGCGCCGCGAGGAACTCGCCCAGCTCGCCGGCGTGAGCGTCGACTACTACACCCGGCTCGAACAGGGGCGGGTGGGCAACCCCTCGGACGCCGTGCTCGACGCCGTCGCCCGCGCGCTGCGGCTCGACCCGGAGGAGGCCCGGCACCTGCACCGGCTCGCCCGCACCGCGCCGGGTGGCGGCAGCGGCCGGGCGTCGACGGCCAGGGCGTCGGCGGCCCGGGCCGCCGCGGCGCCGCAGCGGGTCCGGCCGACGCTCGCCCGGCTGCTCGACGCCATGATCGACGTGCCGGCCGTGGTGATGGGCCGGCGCATGGACATCCTGGCCTGGAACCGCGCCGCCGTGGCCCTGTTCGGCGACTACGGCGCACTCGACCCGGCCGAGCGGAACATCGCCCGCATCACCTACCTCGATCCGGCCTCGCGCGAGCTGTACGAGGACTGGGTCGGCTGCGCGCGGGAGAACGCCGCCTTCCTGCACCTGGAGGCCGGGCGCCGGCCGGACGACCCCAGGCTCGCCGAGCTGATCGGCGAACTGTCCATGCGCAGCCCGGAGTTCCGCCAGTGGTGGGCCGAGCACCCGGTCCGCGACAAGACGTCCGGCAGGAAGGGGTTCCGGCACCCGCTGGTCGGGCGGATGGAACTGGTCTACGAGACGCTGCGCTCGGCGGACGACCCGGACCAGGCCCTGGTCACGTACACGGCCGAGCGCGGCAGCCCGTCGGACGACGCCCTGCGGATGCTGATCGCCTGGAACGCCGACCGGGAGCCGGTGCAGGACCGCGACCGCTCCCCGAACCCGGAGCGGGCCCGTGGCGGGGCCCCGTTCGCCGACCGCGCCGCCCCCCGCTCCGCCGACCGTGCCCCGGGCCCGGCTCGGCCCGACGGCGGCACCGGGCCGGCGGCGTAGGTCAGGGACCGCGTGACCGGTCGGTCCGGTCCGGCCCGGTCACGCGGTCTCCGAACGGCACCCCACGCACCCCAAAGTGCGCTCTTCTGCGGGGGAGTTCACCCGCATACGGTGATCCGGTAACCGACAGCTACCAGGGATCACCGATGACCATCCTCAAGACCTACGCCCGCCTCTGGTCCGACGGCCTCGACCAGGCCCTTCCCCTCCTGCGCACCCTGACCGGCGCCGAACCCGACCTGCTCTTCCGCTTCCACGAGATCGAACTGGCCGCCATCGGCGACTTCCTGGTCATCGCCGGACCGCCCGCCGAGCGCGCCAAGTACGCGCACGCCTCGGCGACGGTCGTGGTCTCCGACCTCGACGAGCTCAGCGACACGCTGACCGCCGCCGGGGCCGTCGTCACCACGCCGGAGACCGCCTCCCCGACCGGTCGCTTCCTCTACGCCCGGCACGTGGACGGCGCCGAGGTCGAGTACGTGGAGTGGGTACCGGACCTGGTCCGCCGGATCGTCCACCGCGAACCCTGAGACGGACCCGCCGCCGCCAACCGTCGCCTCGTCAGATGCCGTGGTTCGGAGGGGTCGTGAAGATCCGCTCCGGCGCCGTGCCCACACCGGCCCCGCAGGAATATCTCAGTTGCAGGCGTCACGTTTCTGACTGATCCTTGCCCCATTCGACGAGCAAGGGGAGGGCGACGTGGCGCTGATTCCGGTCCCGGCCTGCCAGGACACCGGCGAGGAGCCGCTCGCCCGGATGCGCACGCACGGGCGGGAGCATCCTGCTCGTGATCGATGAGTTCACGACGAAGGCCACCTACGGCCAGGTCTTCGCGGTCACCCGGTTCCGTGCCGTCTTCGCCGGTCGGCTGCTCGGCGTCATGTCGGACACCCTGCGGTCCGTCGCACTGGCGGTGCTGGTGTTCGACCGGACCGCATCGCCGTTGCTGACGGCGATGACGATGACGATCGGTTTCCTCCCCCAGGCCGTGGGCGGCCTGTTCCTCGCCGCGATGGCGGACCGGTTCTCGCCGCGGACCCTCATCAGCACGGGTTACGCACTCCAGTGCGCGGTCGGGCTGGTGCTCGCGTCCGGCCGCCTCCCGGTCGCGGCGGCCCTGGCGCTCGTCGCGGCCGTGGCCTGCCTGACACCCGTCACCACCGGGGCCGCGGGCCGGGTCCTGGCGGAGATCCTCACCGGCGACACCTACGTGCTGGGGCGTTCGCTGTCCTACCTCGTCGCGGTCTCGGCGCAGATGGTGGGCATGGCCGCCGGCGGGGCGCTGGTGGTGTGGCTGGGTGTGGAGCGGACGATGCTGGTCACCGCAGGGGCGCACCTGATCGCGTCGGTGATCAGCCGCCTGTACCTGTCGGGACCGAAGGCGGGTCGTACGGGCGGGTCCACGGCGGGCGGGTCCACGGCGGGCGGGTCGGCGGCGGTGGGCGGATCGTTGGTGGCCGGCGGGTCGATCGTGCGGAGGACCCTGCAGGGCAACGCCGCGCTCGTCGCCGCGCCCGGGGTCCTCAAGCTGATCATGGTCCAGTGCCTGCCCGCCGCGTACCTGGCCGCGGCGGGGAGCCTGCTCATCCCGTACGCCGCGCAGCGCGGGTTCGGCCCGACGGAGACCGGCACCCTCCTGGCCGCCACGTCCGTCGGCATGCTCATCGGCGACGTCGTCGTCGGGCGGGCGTTCGCGCCCGCCACCCGGGAACGCCTCGTCCTGCCCCTGCTGCTGGTGATGGGCGCGCCCCCGGTCACGCTCGTGCTGGACCTGCCGTATCCGGCGGTCGCCGCCGCGTACGTGATCACCGGCGTGGGGTCCGCCTACCTGCTCGGCCTTCAGCGGCGCTTCCTGGAGGCGGTCCCGTCCCACCTCCAGGGGCAGAGTTTCGCCCTGCTCAACACCACCACCATGACCATCCAGGGGGTCGGACCCCTGGTCTTCGGCGTGTTCGCGGAGTTCCTTCCGGTCGGCCTCGCCATCGCCCTGACCGGGGTGAGCAGTGTGACCACCACCCTCCTCCTGCGCTCCGCGATCCGCCCACGCCCGTCCGGCTGATCACCGTGTCACGGGGACTTCGACGCGCCGCCGCCGGTGACTGCCTCGGCATTCCTGAGCGCGGTGTCGATGGACTTCCTGACCAGTTGCAGGTGCTGCAGGTTCGTCCGGACCTCCGCATCCTGGTACTGCGAGGCGTTGTTGTTCCGCAGCTCCGGGATCAGGTTTCCGCGGGTGCCGCGCTCGAAGTACTGGCTGATGCCGTAGCCGCCCGGGCTGTAGTAGGTCGTCAGGCTGTAGGTGGAGTTGTTGTTCGCATTCCGTGGAGCCGTTGACCTGGTGGCGCCGAATTGCCGGGGTGGAAATCCCGTCGCGACACCCCCGTTTCACGTCATGATCAAGAATGCAGACACATCCGGGGGTCCGGAAGCTCTCATTCCGGAGGGTGGGCGGCGGATGCTTCCCGAGGGCGCCGGGGCCGTCCCGGCCGGCCGGTCACTCGCCGCGGGCGCCGTCGGCCATCTCCCCGAGCACGTCCATGTGGCCGACGTGACGGGCCGTCTCCTGAATCACGTGACCGAGCAGCCACCGCACGGTGCAGTCCTTTCCGTCGACGCTCCGGGCCGCGCGGTGTCCGCTGACGCTCCCTCGCCTCGGAGGAAGGGTGCCGTCGAGCAGTGGGGGCCGACCGTGGCGGATCCCACTGCGGGCGTCATCGCTGGTCGGCGTCGTCGGGGGTGGGCGTCATCGCAGGTGGGTGTCGAGGGACGGGCCGAAGTAGGTGCCGAAGAACCGGTGTGACCAGCTGCCCCGCTGAACGTGACAGAGCAGCCGGCTGGGGCCGTCGTAGTCGCTCTCCATCAACTCCTCGGGAACCACCACGTAGCCGAGGTCGACCAGGGCCCGGGTCGTCGTGGCGAGATCGGCGTCGTCCAGCTCTCCTTCGGCCCGGGCGTCCTCCGTCCCGAGGAAGGCCCCCGGGTTCTCGGCGCAGATCACGGCCAGGGAGCCGAAGTTGCTGAGGCAGACGACGATCCGGGTCCCGCACACCGTCGCCCCGCCCGGCACGACGACCCGGCCGAACTCGCTGGAGTCCTGGGTGGTCCCGGCCTCGCACCGGGTCGCGAAGTCACCGTCGAGCCGGGTCACCAGCTCGCCCAGCCGGGCCGCCAGCGCGGCTCGGTCGTAGTGCTGCGGCCACTCCAGCCAGTCCGGGTCGTCGAGTTCGCGCAGCAAGGCCCGTAGATCCGCTTCGTTCTCCGTCATGCGGTCATTCTGGCGGACTGGGCGGTGGACGGCGGGCCGCGCATCGGGGCAGGCTCGTCCGCAGAGGTCCCGGACCGCTACCGGGGCCCTCTGCCCGTGTGACCTCACCGACCCCGTGCACCCCACCGAGCGCCGGACCGACGGCACTTGGTGCTCAGTCTCCTGGAGATCTCCATGCCGCTGCCCGCCTCGCCCGTGCTGCTGACCGGAAACGACCTCGTCCTGCGGGAGTGGGCGCACGCGGACCTGCCGGCCATGGTCGAGCTGTTCGACGATCCCGACGTCGCCGCCCGCACCACGCTCCGCTCGCCCTTCGACCTGGACGCGGCGCGCGAGTACCTGGAAACGATCGACCGGAGCCGGGCCGAAGGGCAACGCCTTCATCTCGCGATCACGGCCGACGGTCACCAGCCCCTGGGGGCAGTGCATCTCAACCTCTCCCGGGGCACCATGGGCTACGCCGTCGGCAGCGCCCACCGCGGACGGGGTCTGGCCCTGCGAGCCATGCGGCTCCTGACCGACTACGCCCACCAGGTCCTTCAACTGCCCCGGCTGCTGCTGGAGATCGAGAGCGACAACGCCCCCAGCATCGCCGTCGCCCGGGCCCTGGACTTCCGCCCCACCGGCGACGAGCCGGAGCGCGTGCAGGGGAACGGCCGGACCTACTCCTGGCACACCTGGGCCCATGGCGCACCCGCCATCCGCCGGCTGCCGGTCCGCAAGCCCTAGCCGCGTGTCGGGGTGCGATCCGGTAAGCCGTCTCGGGGGACACCGAATCACCTGATCGACGCCGAAAGGGAGTTCGTCGAAAGGTTTCTGCCGATCGGCGGGTGCGGCCGGTACCCCGAACGACTGCGGCAGCAATTCGAGGAAGTGGTCCGGCGGTTCAGTACGGGATCCTCGGCAACGGCCTGGTGGGATCCGCCCGCCCACCGCCGAGACCAGTCGGCCGGGGTGGTTCAACTAGAGTTCCAGTCAGGTGAGTTCGTCGTCCAATTGGCCTCTTTTCCTCTTTCCGAGCGCTGTGCCGGTGGATAGCGTGCCACAGCACGTCACCAACGGAGAGGTCGTCTGATGAACATCCGTAAGAAGATCGCCACGCTGACTGCCGCGGTCCCCCTGCTGGTCGGCGTGTCGGTGGCGACCGCGCCCACCGCATCAGCCACGGAGAGCTGCACCAGCGGGTACGTCTGCATCTACCAGGGCGACATCGCGGACGGCAGCGGCAATCACCCACTGGTCTACAGGTTCTACGAATACGGGACCTACAACGTGTACAACCTCGTCGGGGAGTACACCGTGAAGAACTGCCAGACAGGCGGCGCGGGGGTCACGGGCTACACCGGATGGAACGCCGGGGGAGGCGTTGCCTGGTCCATCCCCGTCAACAACTGTGCGGGGGGCCTCTGGGTGAACCTCACGTCGACGTACTCCGTCAGGCTGTACCCGTGATCGCACGTCTTCACGAAGCGCGTGAGTGCGATGCCCTCGGTGGCGAGGGCATCGCACCGGGCGTGTGACCTGGCACGGAAGCCCTGTCGGTACACCTAGTAGTCGACCGGTTCGCGGATGACGGGGCAGGTCATGCAGTGGCCGCCGCCGCGGCCCCGGCCGAGTTCGGCGCCGACGATGGTGATGACCTCGACACCGGCCTTGCGCAGCAGCGTGTTGGTGAGGGTGTTGCGGTCGTAGGTGAAGACCACGCCGGGTTCGAGGGCGACGGCGTTGTTGCCGCTGTCCCACTGCTGGCGCTCGGAGGCGTACACGTCGCCGCCCGTCTCGATGACGCGCAGCCGGACGCCGAGGGCCTCGCCGACGACGTCGGTGAAGCTCCGGGAGCCCTCGTCGGTGATGTCGATGCCGACGGCGTTGTCCCCGGGGCGCAGCGTGAAGGTGTGGACGGCGTTCATGATGGTCGGGTAGAGCGTGACGATGTCGCGGTCGGCGAACGTGAAGACCGTGTCGAGGTGCATGGCGGCGCGGAGTCTCGGCATGCCGGCGACGATGACCCGCTCCGCCGCGCCCTGGGCGAAGAGCGCACTGGCGACCTGGGTGATGGCCTGGCGGGAGGTCCGCTCAGACATGCCCATCAGGACCACGCCGTTCCCGACCGGCATGATGTCGCCGCCCTCGAAGGTCGCCTGGCCCCACTCCCGTTCGGGGTCGCCCCACCAGACGGTGGAGCCGGTGAACTCCGGGTGGTACCGGTAGACCGCCTTCATGAGCAGGGTCTCGTCGTGCCGGGCGGGCCAGTAGAGGGGGTTGAGGGTGAGCCCGCCGTAGAGCCAGCACGTGGTGTCGCGGGTGTAGAGGGTGTTGGGGAGCGGCGGCATGAGGTACTCGCGGGTGCCGGTCGACTCGCGGGCCAGACCGATGTACCCGGAGCGGTAGTCGTCCGGGAGGTCGCCGGTGGCCAGTCCGCCGATCAGGAACTCGGCCAGTTCCTTCGGGGTCAGGGTCTCCAGGTAGCCGCGGGTGCCGTCGACCAGCCCGAGTCCGACCTCGTTGGGCGTGATCTTCCGGTCGAGCAGCCAGTCCCGGGCGCCCGGCACGATCAGGGTCTGGGCGAGCAGGTCGTGCAGTTCGACGACGTCGACGCCGCGATGGGTCAGCTTGTTGACGAAGTCGGCGTGGTCGCGCTGAGCGTTCTCGACCCACATGACGTCGTCGAAGAGCAGGTCGTCGGAGTTGGTCGGGGTGAGGCGGCGGTGGGCCAGGCCGGGCCGGCAGACCAGGACCTTGCGCAGGCGGCCGACCTCGGAGTGGACGCCGTAGCCGTGGGCCGGGCTGGAGGCGGTGTCGTTCACGGTCACGGGGGGCCTTTCGGTGACGGGACGGGCGAGGGGCAGGCGGCGGACGCGCGCGGGCGCGGAAGGGTTCAGATGGTGATCCACCCGGCGGCCAGGGCGGTGATCCCGGCGACGGCACCCGCGATCGAGACGGCGAGGATGACGAGTTCGCGCGGGGAGAAGAGCCGCCGCCCCTGCTCCCGGCGGGCCATCACGAACAGGACCGTGGCGGGCGCGTAGACGATGAAGGAGACCAGGACGAACTTGAGCCCGGCCGCGTAGAGCAGGAACGCGGTGTACACGGTGGCCAGCGCGCCGACCGTGAGCTCCCGCCCGCGCGAACGGGTGCCCGGGGCCGAGCGGTGGGCGATCTTGGCGGCGTACGCGGCGGCGAGCAGGTACGGGATGAGGCTGAGCGCGCTGGTCAGGTCGAGGGCGAAGTTGAACGCGTCGTCGGAGAGCAGCGTCACGAACAGGACGACCTGCGACAGCACGGTGGTCATCAGCAGGGCGGGCACGGGGACGTCGGAGGCGTTGGTGCGGCGCAGGAACCGCGGCATGTCCTTGTCCTTGGCCGCGACGAGCAGGACCTCGGCGGCCATCAGGGTCCAGGCCAGGTACGCGCCCAGCACCGAGACGATGAGGCCCACGCTGACCATGACCTTGCCCCAGGTGCCGACCGCGGCCTCCAGGACGCCGGCCATCGACGGCTGGCGCAGCTCGGCGATCTCGGCCATGGGCAACAGGCCGTAGGAGACGATGGTGACGGAGGCGAAGATCGAGAAGACGCTCAGGAAGCCCAGCACGGTGGCCCGTCCGACGTCCTCGCGCCGCTTGGCGTGGCGGGAGTAGACGCTGGCGCCCTCCACCCCCAGGAAGACGAAGACCGTGGCGAGCATGGTGCCCCGCACCTGCTGGAACAGGGAGCCCGCGTAGTCGGCGCCGCGGAAGTTCTCGGCGAAGACGTCCGTGTCCAGGGAGAACAGGGCCAGCAGGATGAAGACCAGGATCGGGACCAGCTTGGCGACCGTGACGACCCGGTTGATCGTCGCCGCCTCCTTCACGCCCCGTCTGATCAGGAGGAAGAACAGCCAGAGCCCGGCCGAGGAGCAGACCGCGGCCAGGAGGGTGTCACCGTCGCCGAGCGCGGGGGCGATCGCGCCGATCGTCGACATGATCAGCACCCAGTACGTCACGTTGCCCACGCACGCGCTGGCCCAGTAGCCGAACGCGGAGAAGAAGCCGAGGTACTCGCCGAATCCGGCCTTGGCGTAGGCGTAGACGCCGGCGTCGAGGTCGGGCTTGCGGACGGCGAGGGTCTGGAAGACGAGGGCGAGCATCAGCATGCCCGTGCCCGCGATCGCCCACGCGATCAGCGCCCCGGCGACGCCGGTCTCCTGCGCGAAGCGGCTGGGGAGCGAGAAGACGCCCGCACCGACCATCGAGCCGACGACCATGGCGGTCAGGGTCGGGAGCGTCACCTTCGCGGTCGATCCCGGCCGGGCGGCGAGGTCGGCGCCCTCCGGGGGGCCGCCGTCGTCCTTCCGCATGCCACCTCCGTTTCGTACGGCCCGGCTGCCCTGCCGGCGGGCCGGTTCGGTTCCGGTCGCGGTCCGGCGGGTCGGGCCCGGTCCGGCCCTGGTCCGGTCCGGCCCGGCCCGGACAGGCGGGTCGGGGACCGGCCTCTGGCGAGACGGTTACCGGATCATTTGTTCATATACGTCCGCTTGCGGCGAGCGGCGGACGCCGCGTCCCGAGGCCTCCGAGGAGGCCCGCGGCCGGGTGGCGGACGCCGTTCGGCACTGGTCAGCCCGGGTCCGCGGTCCCCGCACCGGCCGACCGGCGGGTGACGGAGGCGCCGTCCGCCGCCTCGTCCGAACGGTCGACGCAGGGGAGCGCGGAGGGGAGCGGTCGGAGGGGAGCGGTGGGAGGGGAGCGGCCGGAGGGGCGGGCGGGGCCTCAGTTCAGTACGTCGAGGACCAGCCGGGTGCCGCCGCTCGCGAGCAGCATCATGGCGATCGCGACCAGCAGGATCCCCGCGACCTTCTCCAGAACGGCGCCGGTCGAGTCGGACACCCGCCGGGTCACGTGCCCGGCCGCGTACAGCGTCAGCCCGGTGACCGCCGCGTACCCGAACCCCGCGACGGTCAGCCCCACCGCCGCCCACCAGCCGGGTGCCTCGGCGCGGTAGGCGACGAAGAAGCCGAAGGTCGTCCCGCCGAAGGTGAGGGGGAAGGTCAGCGGGGTGAAGACGATCGAGCGCCACGGCGCCGGCGGCCCGGCACCCGCCCTCCCGGGGCCCGGCCCGGAGCCGGGCTCGGCACGCGGACCGGGCTCGGCGCCCGGTCCGGTGCCGCCCGGTCCGGCCGGGGGCTCGACGGCGGCCTCGGCCACCGCCTTCGGCGGCGGCGCGGTCCGGCCCGTCATCATCGGCACCGCCGCCAGCAGCAGTGCGATGCCGCCCGTCGCGGACAGCGCCGCCGTACTGATGCCCAGCAGCTCCAGCAGCGGCTCGCCGATCCAGAGCGCCGCGAGCATCAGCACCGAGACGTTGGTGAACAGACCCCACGCCAGCTTCCGCTGCTCGTCGGACGTGTAGCCCTCGACGATCGGCAGGTAGGAGGAGAGTGCGGCGATCGGGCTGTAGAGCGCGAAGAGGGCGAGGAACAGCAGCAACGCGTCGTCGAGGTGCAGCGAGGGCATCGGACTCCCAACGGGGGCGGGGGTGCGCGCGGGACCGCGGCATGGCCGGGCCTCCGTCGCTTCGCAGCCGGTACCGCCAGCCTTGGGCCGCCTCCCGGGGCGGGCCAGCGGTTCTGAGCCGAACGGACTACCCGCCCCGCCCGGTCCCGCCCCGTCCGGTCCCGCCCCGGACCGGCTGACCCGACCGGCGGAGCGAGCCCACCGGGCGCCGCCGGGCGGCCTCCGTGAAGTGCCGGGGGAGCTGATCCGGGCGAGACTGGGGCGAAACGGCCCGCAGGGCCCGGTACCGGCGGGACCATCGGCCCGGCGCGTCCGCCCTTCCGGCCCTGCCGCCTGCGCGGACCCGGGGGTGGGATGGAGCCGAGGGGCCGGAACCTGGTTCCGGGCCGTCGGCCGAACGCAACCGCGAGGGCAGGAGCACAGAGATGAAGGCCGCCGTCGTCCACGACTTCACCCAGCCGCTAGTGATCGAGGACCGCCCGGTGCCCGAGCCCGGGCCGCACCAGGTCCGGGTCAGACTGGAGGCGTCGGGGCTCTGCCACACCGACATCCACGCCGCGCACGGCGACTGGCCGGTCAAGCCCACCCCGCCGTTCGTGCCGGGCCACGAGGGCGTCGGCATCGTCGAGGCGGCCGGCGCGGAGGTCCGGCACGTCGGAGTCGGCGAACGGGTCGCCATCGCGTGGCTCGCGGACGCCTGCGGGCGCTGCGACCAGTGCGTCTCCGGCTGGGAGACCCTCTGCCTCCAGCAGCACAACAGCGGCTACTCCGTCGACGGCGCCTACGCCGAGTACGCCCTCGCGCACGGCGACTACGTCGTCCCCGTCCCCGACGGCATCGACCCGCTGGACGCCGCCCCGCTCTCCTGCGCCGGCGTCACCACCTACAAGGCCCTCAAGGTGTCCGGCGCCCGGCCGGGCACGCGCGTCCTCGTCTCCGGCATCGGCGGCCTCGGCCACCTCGCCCTCCAGTACGCGCGGATCAGCGGCGCCGAGACGATCGCCGTCGACGTCACCGACGACAAGCTCGCCCTCGCCCGCGAGCTGGGCGCCGACCACGTCCTCGACGCCCGCACCCAGGACGTCGCCGCCGAGGTCCGGAAGCTGGGCGGCGCCCACGCTGCCGTCGCCCTCGCCGTCAGCAACGCCTCGTTCCAGGCCGCCTACGGGGCGCTGCGCCGCGGCGGCACCCTCGTGCTCGTCGCGCTCCCGGCGGAGGGCAAGCTCGAACTCCCCGTCTTCGACACGGTCCTGAACGGCACCAAGGTGATCGGCTCCATCGTCGGCACCCGCGAGGACCTCGCCGAGGTGTTCCGCCTCCACGCCCTCGGCCGCACCCGCGTGATCCGCGAGACCCGCCGGCTGGAGGACGTCAACGCCTGCTTCGACGAAGTCCTCGGCGGCAAGGTCTCCGCCCGCCTGGTCTTCGACCTGACCTGACCCGGCCCGACCCCACCTGGGCCGCCGTTCGGCCGGTCTTTCCGGTGGGCCGGACCCGGGCCGCCAGTCCGCCGGCCCGCACGGGCGGGCGGCCCGCACGGCGACAACCGCGGCCCAGGGCCGGCGGTGGGACTCCGACGTCACGCGGTGCCGGTCGTGGACGGGAGTGCGGTCGTGCGCTCCAGTACGAGGTCGAGGTCCGACTCGATCTCCTGGCCCGCCGTCAGGTGAAGATGGGATCCGCCGGGCACTCCCTCCTGGGCGAGGGTCAGCAGGTGGCGTGCCAGGGAGACCAGTCCGGCCCGGTTCCCCTTGATGACGACCTCTGCGGAGTCGATCCGCACCTCAAGGTCGAATCCGTCGTCCCAGACGAGGCGGATCCCCTTCTCCGGGTGGCGTTCCGGAACCTCGATCACGTAGTCCATGGGCGGCAGGCTTCCTTCGAGCGGACGGTCCGGTCGATCCTGCCGTACGGACCCCCGGTCGTTCGACGGTGGGGCGGTGGGGCGGTGGGGCGGTGGGGCGGTGGGGCGGTGGGGCGGCGGGTCTCGGCGTCGCGCCCGCCGGCCCCTGGTCGGGATGCCGAACA
>NZ_JBEXNT010000085.1:30311-41096 GCF_040611255.1 Kitasatospora sp. NPDC002965
TCTTGCGGGTGCCCCCCCGGCGGGTTTGGGGGGGGGGGGGGGGGGGGGGGGGGGGGGGGGGGGGGGGGGGGGGGGGGGGGGGGGGGGGGGTTCTCGGCGTCGCGCCCGCCGGCCGCGGGCCGGGCTGACCCCCGCCCGGGCCGCCGTCAGCCCGCTTCGGCGGCCTTGGCGGCCACGGCCGCGGTGAAGCGTTCCAGCCCCTGCGGGCTGTGGGCGAGGAAGAGGTTCGGCTCGATCAGTTCCAGTTCCATGACCACCGGGTCGCCGGAGTCGTCCAGCGCGAGGTCGACCCGGGCGAACAGGAGGGGACCGGACGCGGGGAGGGCCGCGAGGGCGGAGCGGGCGGTGCGGAGTTCCGCCTCGGTCGGGTCGTAGGGGGTGACGCCGGGGTGGGCCACCCGCAGGTTGTCGATCACCCCGGCCTCGGTCAGGACCGGGCCCTTGCGGATCGCGTGGCTGAAGTCGCCGCCGAGGAACACCAGGGCGCGTTCCCCCTCCACGACCCGGCGCAGGTAGGGCTGGACCATCACGGTGCGGCCCTGGTCGAGCAGCAGGCGGGCGTGGCGCAGGGCGTCGGCGGTCTGGCCGGGCTCGTAGCGGGCGGTGTCCCGGGAGCCGGCGGAGACGGCGGGCTTGACCACGATGTCGCCGGTCGGGAGCTCCTCCTCGTGGGCGGATCCGCCCGGTTCGAGGAACCGGGTCGGCACGACCGGGACGCCGTGTCCGGCGAGCGCCGACAGGTAGCGCTTGTCGCTGTTCCAGCGCACCACGGACGCGGGGTTCCACAGCCGGGTGGCGTGCGCGGTGGTGTCGGCCCAGGTCAGGAACTCGTCGATGCGCTCCGCGTAGTCCCAGGTGGAGCGGATCACGGCCAGGTCGAACCGGTCCCACCTCTCGGCCTCGGCGTCCCAGTCGACCGCCTCGGCGGCGAGGCCCTCGGCCCGCAGGGCGTCGAGTATCAGCGGCAGGTCGGCGTCGTACGCCGCGGCGGCGCGGGCGGTCACGACCGCGATTCTGGCAGGGCGCACGGAAGTCTCCGGAGGTCGGGGGCGGGCGGGCCCTCAGTCTAGGGAGGCCCCCGGACGGGCGGTCCGCCGCTCCTGTCGTCGGTAGCGCCCCGGGGGAGTCCGAACTCGCGCCGGAAGGCGTGCGCGAAGGCGTACTCGGAGCCGTGGCCGACCTGGGTGGCGACGGCGTCGGGCGGGCTCTCGGTCGCGCGGAGGAGCCGGGCCGCCGTCGTCGTCCGCCACCGGGTCAGGTAGCCGAGGGGAGGCCGGCCGATCAGGTCGGTGAACCGCCGGGCGAACGCCGCGCGGGAGGTTCCCCGGGAGGACGCCCGCGGGCGGCTGCTCGCCGGGGGCCTGCCGCCCGGTGTCGTGGACGGGGCGCCGCCTTCGTCGAGGCGCGGATCGGTGACCCCGAGCCGGTGACCGGCACGGTCCGGGACGTCACCGGCGCCCCGGCGCGCCCGCTGCACGCGTGGGCCGCCGAACACGCGGAGCTGTTCCGCCGATCGGCCGGGGACGGCGCCCGCCCTCTCCGCGGGGCGCCGCCCCCATGGGCCCCGCGCCCGCTCGCACGCCCCGGCGGCACGGCCCCCGTCCGCCGCGTGCGCCCAGGGCCTGCCAGGATGCGACCGGTTCGCGACCCGAACCCGACCGGCAACTCACTGGCCGTCAACTTCTTGCCGCACCTACCATGTTGACGATCGAAGGAGGTGTCGGCGTGGTGCACGGGGGTGCGGGTCCCGGCCGGCGGCTGGAGAGCGCGATCGCGTGGGTACTCAGGAACTCGGACGGCGTGGTGGCCCTGCTGGGGGCGCTGGTCGTCGGCCTGCTCGACCTGTTCGGCGGCGGTCTGGGCGACAACGTCGTCTCCGGTGCCACGCTGCTGGTGCTGGCGGCCGTGGTGTACGGCTCGCTGGCCGAGCGCCGGCGCCGGGTGGTGGACATCCGGGAGGCGACGGAGGGTGCCCGGCAGGCGCTGGAGAACCTGACCTCGGTGCGCGAGCTGGCCGGGGTCGACCTGGAGCGGGCGCTGGAGCGGGCCCGCCAGGACACCGACCGGTGGGTGTTCAAGGGCGGCACCGGCACGTACCTGCGGGCCGTCACCCTGCCCGAGTGCGTCCAGGAGGCGCGGCGCCGCCGCCGCGCGCTCACCGTCAAGATCGACATCGTGCACCCGGGCGACGAGGCGGCCTGCGCCGCGTACGCGCGGTTCCGGGGGACCTTCGGCAGCCGGGCGGACGGCGCGCACGGCGCGCACGACGGCGGTTGGAGCGTGGAGCGCACCCGCAAGGAGTCCTACGCGACGGTGCTGGCCGCCGCCTGGTACCGGCAGCGCCTGGACACCCTGGAGATCGACGTCCACCTCTCGGAGGTGGCGCCGTCGCTGCGGTTCGACGTCTCCGCCTCCTGCCTGATCATCACCCAGGACGACCCGCGGCGGGTCAGCATCTACGTCGAACGCGGCCGTCCGCTGTACGACTACTACGTCACCGAGCTGCACCACTACCGGGAGCAGGCGGTCAAACTCGACCTCCGGGACACCGAGCCGCTCGGCGACGACCCGACGGTGGACGAGGCCCGGCGGCTGTTCGAGCACCTGCGCATCCCGCTGCCGCCGGCCTTCTCGGACCGGGACGTCGGCGACATCATCGACCGGGCGCTGCACGCGGACAACCCGTACCGCCGGTAGCCGCGCGCACCGCGCCCGCAGGGGGAGACCAGGGGGAGACGATGAACCTCTTCACGACACTCGAACGGGCCACCGGACGCACCACCGCCGAGCCCGGCCTGGACGGCCTGGTCGGCGGACTGCTGGCCGAGGTGGCCTCCGGCGCGCGGTCGCTGCGCGCGGTCGCGCACCCGCTCGGCTTCTACTGCCTGCCGGTGCTGCGCGACGGCGCGTACGGCGTGTGCGTGCACGTCTTCGACCCGGTCCCGGCCGGGGCGGAGCGCGAGATCCACTGCCACAGCTGGGAGCTGAAGAGCAGCGTGCTCTACGGCCGGGTCGGCAACCTGCGGGTCGGGGTGTACGACGAGCCCGGCCGGCCGACCCACCGGGCGTTCGAGGTGTACAGCGCCGGAGGGGCGGACGAGATCCGCCCGACCCCGCGGCTGGTCCGCTGGGAGCCGCTGGCCGAGCAGACCAGCGCGCGCGGCGAGACGTACACCCTCGGCGCCGGCGAGTTCCACGCCACGGTGCTGCCGGACGCCGCGCCCGCCGCCACCGTCGTCCTCGGCCGGACGGTGCCGGGGCCGGTGGACGTGGTGCTGGGGCCGGTGGACGGCACCGCCCGCCGCGTGGTGCGGCGACTCTGCGACGCGGCCCGGACGGCCCGGATCGCCGACGAGGCAGCCAGGAGGATCAGTGGACAGGACAGGACCGGGTGAGGGGGCCGCGCCGCCCGCCTACGCGGAGGAGTGCCGGGTCGCGGTGCGGGCCGCGGAGGAGGCGGGCGCCCTGCTGCGCACCCGCTTCCTGGACGCGTTCCGGGTGGACACCAAAGGGGAGGACGGTGACGTCGTCACCGAACTCGATCTGCTGGCCGAGGAGTTGGTCACCCGCAGGCTGACCGAACGCTTCCCGGCGGACCGCATCCTGGCCGAGGAGGGCGGCGCCACGGCCGGCCGGCCCGGCTCCCGCCGCACCTGGCTGGTCGACCCGCTGGACGGCAGCAACAACGTGGTGATCGGCCTGCCCGCCTACGTGGTCGGCATCGCCCTCTGCGTGGACGACGAGCCGGTCGTCGGCGTGGTCCACGACCCGGTCGCCGGCCGGACCTGGCGGGCGGTGCACGGCTGCGGGGCGTACGGGCCGGCCGGGAGGCTGGGCGCCCCGGTGCGCCCGCCGGGCGCGGGGCGGCCGGTGCTCGGCTGGACGCAGGGGCACGGGGTGACGGGCGGCGACCCGGTGGCCCGGGCGCTCAAGGACGGGCTGGAGAGCGGCGCCCGCCGGGTGCTCCAGCTCTGGGCGCCGCTGCTCACCTGGTCGCTGCTGGCGTGCGGGCTCATCGACGGCTTCGTCGGCTACCGGGCCGAGGAGATCGACCTGCCCGCCGGGAGCCTGCTGGCGACCGAGGCGGGTCTGGTGGTCCGTGCGCTCGACGGCGGCGGGTTCAGCGCGCGGATCGGCCAGCCGGACACCGCCCGCAGCTACGTCGCGGGCCGTCCTGAGATCGTGCCGTACCTGCTCGACCTGGTCGCCCACGCCGGTCTCCCGGACGGACCCGGGGGAGCCGCCGCCCGGTGACACCAGGCACACCCTGCCCCCCGTTGTGTCCTTCGCGGTCCTGCACGAGGGCCGCCGGCCTCCGGGCCCGGCGTGACCGGGCCCCCTGCCTACGCGTTCTCTCCCGAGCAGACCGAAGCGCGCCGTGAACCGGACTCCGCGCACGCCTCCCGGCGCGTGCCCCGATCACGGCAAGCCGGCCTCTGAGGCAGCGTGGACGCCGCCACCACCGCCCGCGGCGCCCGGGGCACGCGCCGGGAGGCGTCGTACGGCCGGGACACAGAGAAGCGCGAGAGCGGCCGGGACCGCGACGACCGTCATCGCGTGCAGAGTGGGCCGCACGCCGAGAGATTCGGACACGGGGCCGGCGAGCGCCAGGCCGACCGGCATCAGTCCGGCCGACAGCAGGTGGTCGTAGGAGCTCACGCGGGACAGGACACTCTCGGGCACGTGTGTCTGCAGCGCCGTCTCCCACAGGACGAAGAAGAGGGAAACGGCAACGCCGGTGACCGCTTCGAGGACCGCGATCAGGACGAGCGGTGCACCGGATCCGATGACGACCGCCTGACAGGAGGCCACCGCCAGCGCCGCAGCGGCCAGGACCATCGGCCGCTCGATCGTGAGCCGGTAGGCGCATACGTCGCCGACGACGGCCCCCACACCGAAGGCTGCGACCACCACCGACCAGCCTGCCGCACCGCCCCACTCGCGCTGGGCAAGCACGGGCCCCAGTACGTAGACCGACGGCAGCACGACAACGTGGTAGACCGCCATGCCGGCCAGGCCGGACAAGACCCACGTGCGGCTGCGCACCTGAACCCAACCGGCGCGCAGTTCCGCGAGGAAGGTCCCCCCGGCGGCGCCCTGCACTGTCCCGGCCGCCGTCTCGCGGGGCCTGAGCCGTGCCAGGAACGCGGCACTGACGGCGAAGGTCAGGGCGTCCAGTGCCAGGGCGCCGCCGGGGCCGGCCAGCGCGACCAGTCCACCGGCCAGGGCCGGACCGAGCACCAGCCCGGACGACTGGACCATCCCGCGCAGAGCATTCGCCTCCCGCAGCCTGTCAGGCCCGACCACCAGCGGTATCAGCCCCGTGGAAGCGGGCATGAAGAACGCATCCGCCGTGCCGAAAAGGATCATCAGCAGGACCAGATGCGGCACCTCGGCGACACCGGTCAACAGCAGAACAGCGATGATCCCCTGCACGGCGAACCGCACCACGTCGGAGACCAGCATGATGCGGTGCCGCCGGAAGCGGTCCGCCCACACCCCACCCACCAGGGTGAACAGCAGCATGGGCACCAGACCTGCGGCGGCCACCAGGCCAACGTCCGAGACGGATCCGCCTACCGAGAGCACGGCAAAGGGCACGGCCACGAACGACACACGGTCGCCCAGCACCGACAGGGAATGCCCGATGAACAGGCGGGCGAACTGCGGTTCGTCACGCAGCACGCCAGGGATCAGGGGTTTCATGGCAGGAGCCGTTCAAGGACAGGAGCAGATTGCACAGCGCCCGATCGTAAGAAGGACCGTCCTCGCCGGTCACCTGGTTTTCCCCAGGCCGCTCCGGCCTCCGGTCGGGCGCCGGATACCTGCGGATGATCAGACGTGATGACGGACCCGGGCGCAGGCCGGTGGGATGACTGCACCGGCCGAGGCGGTGACGACGGCTGCCGACTCCTCGCCCGCGACCGCCGCGGTGGCCGTTCTGGAGACGATCGCCACCCTCGCCGCTGCTCCCCGGACGGACGGCGGCCCCGCGCTGAAACCGCTCGCCCCGACCCGCCAAACGCCGGCGGGCCGGAGCCCGATGGGCGGCGGCCAGGTGGTCCTTGGGTGTCCAGAGGCTGCCGGAGACCGCTGACCTTCGGGCTCCGGCCCCGCAGACGCGGGGATCGGCGGTACCCGGCCCGGTGGTCCGCCAGTGGGGCAGGACCATGCCGGCCGGCCGGTGACCGCGCCTGCGCTCAGAGGCCGATGTCGTCGGTGGCGGCGTCCTCCCGGGCCCGGGCGTCGCGGACGTAGCCCTCGAAGACCGGGGAGCCGGCGGCGTGGCCGGACTGGGCCCGCACCTTGTCGGGCCGCTTGCCGGCCTTGATGCCGGCGGTGATCAGCCCGGCCCGTTGGGAGTGCCCGGTGAGCCGTGTCTCCAGGCCGGCGCGCTCGGCGGTGCGGGTGATGACGATCCGGCAGCCGTCCGGGGACAGCCGCCCGGTGCCGAGGCGGCCCCACTGGTCGACCGGCCGGAACGCCGGGCCGCCGTCGAGACCGGCCGCGGCCCGCCAGGCGAGCCAGGCCCGTACGGGGCACGTCTCCTCGTGCCGACCGTAGGCCACGACCACGTCCCGGCCGGGCCGGCCCTTCACCGAGGGCACGGCGACGTGCAGGCCCCCGGCATCCGGCACGATCCCCCCGACGTCCAGGCCGCTCACCTCCGAGGCCCGCCCGGCGACGGCGAAGGACAGCAGGGTCAGCGCCCGGTCGCGCAGCCGAGCCAGCTCCGGTACCTCGTAGTCGCGGCGCCGCCGCCGGGGGCCGACCGGCCGGGGCACCAGCGGGTCGGCGGTCGTCATCGCCCGCAGCTGCGCGGGAGTGGACGCCACCGCCCGGCCCCGGCCGCGCCCGGCCCGGAGCCGGTCCGGGTCGAGGCGGATCGGCGTGAGTGCCCGCCGGGCGGCGAGGGTGGTCTCCTTCGACACCTGGACGCCGCGGCGCCGGGCCTCCGCCGTCACCCCGGTGATCCGCCGCTCGATCGTGGCCGGGGCGGCCTCGGCGACCCGGTCGAGCCAGACGACGAAGCCGACCAGGGTGCCGGTCTCGACGGAGGTGTCCGGGAGGCGGTGGCCGGTGCGCTCCGGCGCGGCCAGCCAGTCCAGGTACTCGCCCCACACCGCCCAGTCCCGCGCGTAGCCGGCCCTGGTCTTCGCGGGGCGCACGTCGTCCGGGTGCCGGCGAGCGGGCGTGTCGAGCGCGGCGAGCACCGCGGCACTCGCCGCGTCCGGCCCGGCCCCGGCGACGTCGCCGCCGACGGCCGGCAGGGCGGGCAGCAACTCGTCGTCGACCAGGTCCTCGCTCATCGAAGTCTCCTCGCTGACGCCCGTCGCCAAGGGCCGGGGGCGGCACGGTGCCGCTGGGTCAGGCCTGCGTGGCGGTGTCGGCGGCCTCGGCGCGCTGCTTGGCCACCAGCCGGTGGCGCAGCGCTGCGGCGGCGGGGTCGGCGTCGACGTCGCGCCACCGGCGGCGATCGAAGCCGGGCGCGTCGGACCACTCCTCCGCGACCTCCACCAGGGACTGCCAGCACTGCCGGAGCGTGTGCAGGTTCTCCCCCCGGTGACGGTCGTCGGGGTTCTCGGTCAGACGCGCGAGCATCACCTCGGCGCGGGCCGTCGCGGTGCGCACCAGACTCGCCAGCGCCCGCGCGGCGCGTTGCTCCGGGCTGCCGAAGAGGTCGTCCCCCTTCATCGGAGTGATCCGTTCGTACAGGAATCCGTGGATGGCCTCGATGTCTGCCGGGGTGAGGTCCACCGCGTAGTGCAGCTGTTCGGCGGGCGGAGTGCGGGTGTCGGTCACAGGGGCCCCTCGGTTCGGGCGGACGGATCGTCATATCCGGTTATTACCTCGGATATGCGATGTTATCCGAGGTGATAACCGTCACATGCGGGTTCCCGGGAAACTACCGCAGCGCTGACTGACATCCTCGGGGCAATCGGCGACTCCTTCGGAGCCCGGAGGGCGCGGGCCTTCCCGTGCGCGAGGCACTCCTTGCGGCGCTCGCCCCCGCCCCTGCGCCCCCTGACCCCCGGAGCCCCGCCTCCGACGCCCTGCCCCGACGCGCCGGAGCCCCGCCCCGACGCCCTGCCCCGGACCCCCGGGCCGGTCCCTCAGGAGCCGCCCGTCACCGCGAGGGCCGCGGTGGCCAGCGCCACGCCGCCCACGGCGAGCACGGCCCCGGCCCCGGCCACGCTCCGCAGCGGCACCCGCAGGCCCGCCGAACGGCACCGCTCGTACCAGAGCAGGGTGGCCAGCGAGGCCCAGGGGGTGATCAGCGGGCCGATGTTGGTGCCGATCAGCAGGGCCAGCAGCTGCTGGTGGTTGCCGGCCGGCACCGCGCCCTCCCCGGCCAGGTAGACCGGCAGGTTGTTGAGCACGTTGGACAGGCCCGCGCCGACAGCCGAGGCCCGGAACAGGCCGAGGACCCCGCCGTCGGTGCCGATCGCCTCGGAGAGCAGCCGGTGCAGCCCGTGGGCGTCCACGGTCTGCACCACCAGGAACATCCCGGGCACCATGACCAGCAGCCGCCACGGTATCAACGAGGCGCGCAACCCCTCCGGGCGCCGGACGGCGTAGGCGGCGACGACCACCGCCGCCGCCGCGCCCGAGGCGACCCAGAGCGGGACGACGGCCGCCAGGCTGGCCACCAGGAACCCGGCGCAGGCCAGCGCGCAGATCCGGAACAGCGCCCGGTCCTTCGGCCGGTGGGCCGCCGGCGGCCGGTACGCGTCCGCCCCCCGCCGCCCGCGCCGCCAGTAGAACCCCCACAGGCAGGCCATGGTGGCGAGCAGCGCGGCCAGTTGCGGCGCCCACATCGCCCGGGCCAGCCCGGCGGGGGAGAGCGCGACGCGGTCGGCGGCCAGCAGGTTGGTCAGGTTGGACACCGGGAGCAGCAGGCTCGCGGTGTTGGCCAGCCAGACCGTGGTCATCGCCAGCGGGAGCGGGGCGATGCCCACCCGGGTGGCGAGCGCCAGCATCACCGGGGTGAGCAGCACGGCGGTGGTGTCCAGGTTGAGCACGGTCGTGGTGAGCGAGGCGAAGCCCACGCACAGCAGGAACAGCACCGGGTAGCTGCCCCGGCCGACCCGCGCCACCCAGGCCGCGAGCACGTCGAACACCTCCGCGGCGCTCGTCAGTTCGGCCAGCACGATGACCGAGCCGAGAAAGGCCAGCAGCGGCGCGATCCGCTGCACGGCCGCCCCGGCGGAGTCCGGGGGGAGCAACCCCGTGGCGAGGAAGAGCAGGCCGAGGACGAGCAGCCCGCCGGCAAGGAGGTCGAGCGGATGAAGTCGCCGGACGGCGGGCCAGTACGCAAACACGGACGTCAGGGTCGCACACGAGGCGTCGCGGGTCGACACCGCCACTCGTACGTCCGGTCGGACACCGGTCGCGCGTTCGCGCAACCCGGACCGGATATCACCCGAAACCGTTGTGGGCAAGGAGGGTTCAGCCCGTCCGGATCGGTCATAAGCTCTCTCCATGGGGGCTCTTGACGCGACCCCGGGTGGCCCCGGGCCGATCGACTTCTTCATCAGCTACTCGCCGGCCGACGAACGCTGGGCGGCCTGGATCGCGTGGACGCTGGAGGAGGCCGGCTACCGGGCGTTCCTCCAGGCGTGGGACTTCGTCCCCGGCACCAACTTCGTCGACTTCATGGACCGCGGCGTCACCGAGTCGGCGGCCGTCATCGCCCTGCTCTCGCGCAACTACGAGCGCTCGCGCTACGGCCGGATGGAGTGGCAGGCCGCCCTGCGCGCGGATCCGGACGCGCCGGACCGCCGGCTGGTCACGGTCCGGATCGAGGACATCCCGGTGGACGGCCTGCTCGCCACCCTCACCTACATCGACCTGGTGGGCGTCGACGAGCCGGCCCGCGCCCGGCAGCTCCTGCTCAACCGGGTCGCGGCGGCGATGGACGGCCGGTCCCGGCCCGAGCTGCGCCCCGGCTACCCGGGCGGCGCGCCCGGCGCCCTCCCGCCGGCGGCCCAGACGCAGATCCCCGCCCCCCGCCCGGTCGGGGGCACCGGCTGGGCGGGCCGGCGCAGGCCGTCCGTCCAGCCCGAGTACCCGCAGGCGGCGGGCCGGGCCGGCGGGCGCGAGGCGGTGACCGTGCTGCACCTGGCCGGCCCCGAGTTCGGGCGGGGCAACGACCCGGTCGACCTCCAGGCCGCCGTCTGGGGCGACCTGGTGGAACTGGCCGACTCCGGGGCCCCCACACCCGAACTGGTGGTCGTCACCGGCGACCTGACCGCCTCCGGCAGCCCCCGCGAGTGCGAGCAGGCGCTCTCCTTCCTCACCGGGATGCGCGCCCTGCTCGGCCTGGAGCCGCACCGGGTGGCGATCGTCCCCGGCGGGCAGGACGTCAGCCAGGCCGCCTCGCGCGCCTACTTCGCCACCTGCGAGGCCGACGAGCTGCGCCCCACCCCGCCCTTCTGGCCCAAGTGGCGGCACTACGCCCGGCTGTTCCAGGAGTTCTACCAGGGGCTGGAGGTGGTCTTCGACAGCGCCCAGCCGTGGACCCTCTTCCCGGTCCCCGAACTGGGCACCGTCGTCGCCGGTCTGAACTCCTCGATGGCCTGGTCCCACCGGCCGGACGACCGGTACGGCTGGCTGGGCCCCGAGCAGGCCGCCTGGTTCGCCCAGGCGCTGCGCCCGTACGAGAACGACGGCTGGCTGCGGATCGGCGCCCTGCGCCACCCGGTCGCCGCCGCCCACCCGGGTACCGGCCCGGGGGGCGCCCACCAGGGCGCCGCGCACGCCGCCGGGGGCCGCCCGGCCGGC